>SKPY01000370.1 GCA_007119305.1 Nitriliruptorales bacterium | reverse complement strand
CGCCGAGTCGGTGATCCGCACGCCGTGGTGCACCTCGTAGCGTTCCTTCAAGCCGCGCAGGATGGCGACGGTGTCCTCGATCGAGGGCTCGCCGACGTAGATCGGCTGGAAGCGACGCTCGAGCGCCTTGTCCTTCTCGACCTGGCGGTACTCCTCGAGCGTCGTCGCGCCGATCATCCGCAGCACCCCGCGGGCGAGCATCGGCTTGATCATGTTGCCGGCGTCCATCGAGCCCTCGGCCTTGCCCGCACCGACGATCGTGTGGAGCTCGTCGACGAACGTGATGATCTGGCCCTCCGCGGACTCGATCTCCTTCAAGACGGCCTTGAGGCGCTCCTCGAACTCGCCGCGGTACTTCGAGCCGGCGATCATCGCGCCGAGGTCGAGCGTGACGATGCGCTTGTCCTTCAAGCCCTCGGGCACGTCGCCGGCGACGATGCGCTGGGCGAGTCCCTCGACGATCGCGGTCTTGCCGACGCCTGGATCGCCGATCAGCACCGGGTTGTTCTTCGTGCGGCGGGACAGCACCTGGATGACCCGGCGGATCTCGTCGTCGCGCCCGATCACCGGGTCGAGCTTGCCCTCGCGCGCGGCGTCGGTGAGGTTGTGGGCGTACTTCTCGAGGGCCTCGTAGGTGCCCTCGGGGGTGGGGCTCGTCACCCGCTGGCTGCCGCGGATCTCCCGCAGCGCGCTGAGCAGCGCGTCGCCGTCGACGCCCCGGTCCCGCAGCAGCTTGCCCGCCGGCCCGTCGGATGCCGCCAGCGCGAGCAGCAGGTGCTCGGTCGAGACGTACTCGTCGCCGAGCCCTTTCGCGCGCTCCTCGGCGTCCTGCAGGACCGTCATGAGGCCGCGGGCGAGACCGGGCTCGCCGGTCGCGCCGTGCGCGGAGGGCAGGCGGTCGAGCGCCTGCCGCGTGGCGTTGCGCACGTCGGTCGGGGTCACGCCGAGCCGGCCGAGCACCGGGTACACCGGCCCCTCCGACTGGTCCAGCAACGCGTGGAGCAGGTGGAGCTCGCCCACCTCGACGTTGCCGCGCGCCGACGCGAGGCTCACGGCCGCCCGGAGGGCTTCTTGCGATTTCACGGTGAAGCGGTTGATGTCCATGCCCACAGCGTACCCTGCTCATGCGGTCTATGCACACAGGAAATCTTAGTCTTCTATACTCAACTATGCCCAAAGCTGCGGTGGCCGCACCCCCACCGGTGCGGTGCACGCGGCCCGGCGGGGCTCCGCCCGCGCACTCGTGCCCTGCGCGTTTCGTCTTCGCCGGGGTGAGGTCGTACGCTGCCCCTGACAGGTGCGCACACCCGCGAGGGGGTTGACGTGACCACGATCTTCGTGCCGCGCGAGCACGCGCCCGGTGAGCGGCGCGTGGCGGCCACGCCGGACAGCGTCGGGCGGCTGCTCAAGGCGGGGCTGACCGTGTCGGTGGAGCCCGCCGCCGGCGCCGAGGCGGGGTTCGCCGACGACGCCTACCGCGAGGCGGGGGCGGACCTCGTCACCGACGCGGCGGAGGGCTGGGCGGCTGCCGATCTCGTGGCGGTCGTCGGGCCGCCCGCGCTCGAGCACGCCACGCAGCTCCGGGAAGGCGCGGCCCTGGTCGGCTTGCTGGCCCCTCACCGCCACCTCGACGTCGTGCGCGCCCTGGCCGAGCGCAAGGTGACCGCGCTCGCGCTCGAGCTCGTGCCCAGGATCTCGCGGGCCCAGCGGATGGACGCGCTGTCGAGCCAGGCGAACATCGCCGGCTACCGGGCGGTGATCCTCGCCGCACACCTGCTCGAGAAGCAGTTCCCGCTGTCGATGACGGCGGCGGGCACGATCCGGCCCGCGACGGTCGTCGTGCTCGGGGCCGGCGTGGCCGGGCTCCAGGCGATCGCGACCGCCCGCCGGCTCGGCGCGGTCGTGCGGGCCAACGACATCCGCGAGGCCGCCAAGGGCGAGGTCGAATCGCTCGGCGCGGACTTCATCTCCATCGAGGCCGACGAGGCGGGTGAGGGAGCGGGGGGCTACGCCAAGGAGGTCGGCGAGGACTTCCTGACCCGCCAGCGGCGCATCCTCGGCGAGCATCTGGCGCAGGCCCACGCGGTGATCACGACGGCGTTCGTGCCGGGCAGGCCCGCACCCACCCTCGTCACGCGTGAGATGGTCGAGGAGATGCCGCCCCGCTCGGTCCTCATCGACCTCGCCGCTGCCGAAGGCGGCAACTGCGCGCTCACCGACGGCGCCCGCACGGTCGAGCACGGGCAGGTGCGCGTCGTCGGCGCCCCGAACCTGCCCGCGACCATGCCCGGGGAGGCGAGCACCCTGTACGCCCGCAACATCCTGGAGCTCGTGTCCCTGCTCACCGCGGACGGCGAGCTCCGCATCGACGCCGAGGACGAGGTCGTCGCCCCGGCGCTGCTCACCCGCGACGGCGAGGTCGCGCACGCTCCCACCGCGGAGCTGCTCGACAAGGAGGCAACCCGATGACCGGAGGACTGCTCGTCAGCGTGTACGTGTTCGTGCTCGCGGCGTTCCTCGGCTTCGAGCTCATCTCGAAGGTCCCGCCGACCCTGCACACACCGCTCATGTCCGGCGCGAACGCGATGTCGGGCATCACGATCGTCGGCGCGCTGTCACTGGTCGCGATCGCGGATCCCGGCGTCGGGACGATCCTCGGGATCGTGGCGCTCGCCCTCGCGACGATCAACGTGGTCGGCGGGTTCCTCGTCACCGACCGCATGCTCGGCAAGTTCGGGAGCCGGTCGTGACCCGGGTGGCGGACACGACGCGAAGGAGCACGGCATGACGCTCGAAGGCGCCATGGCAGTCGTCTATCTCGTCTCCGTCGCACTGTTCGCGATCGGCCTGAAGCGGCTGTCGCGCGTGCGGACCTCGCGGTCGGGCAACGGGCTGGCCGCGTCGGGCATGCTGCTGGCCGTGGTCGGCACGCTCGTCGAGCAGGGCGCGGTCGACCTGCGCTGGGTGCCCGTCGGGCTCGGCATCGGCGCGGCGGTCGGGGTGCTCATCGTGTTCCGCGCCAAGGCCACGCAGATGCCGGAGATCGTCGCGCGGTTCAACGGCTTCGGCGGTGCGGCCTCCGCGCTCGTGGCGCTCGCGCTGTTCTGGCGCCAGGTGGTCGACGTCGGCGTCGCGGAGACCCCCGCGGCGCTGCTCGGCGCCGCGTCCGCGCTCACCCTGCTGATCTCCGTGCTCGTCGGCTCGGCGACGTTCTCCGGCAGCATCATCGCCGAGCTCAAGCTGCGCGGCACGATCAGCGGCATGCCGCGCCTGCCCGCGCACGCCGTCGTGATGGCGGTGGTCGCCCTGGCCGGGCTCGGCCTCGGCGGCAGCGGGCTGTTCGCGGCGGCGGACCCCGTGCTCAGCGCGGGGCTCGTCCTCGGCCTGCTCGCGGCCAGCCTCGTGATCGGCCTCCTGCTCGTCTTGCCGATCGGCGGAGCGGACATGCCGGTCGTCATCTCGCTGCTGAACTCCCTGTCCGGCGTGGCCGCCGCCGCCACGGGCTTCGCGCTGGAGAACAACCTGCTCATCATCGCCGGGACGATCGTCGGAGCCGCCGGGCTGATCCTCACCCAGATCATGTGCAGGGCGATGAACCGGTCGCTGCTCAACGTGCTCGCCGGCGGGTTCGGGGCCGTGGTCGCCGGCGCAGCCGGCGACCAGGAGTACACGAACGTCGTCTCCGCCGACGCCGAGGAGGCGGCGATGGTCCTCGAGGCGGCGAGCTCGGTCATCATGATCCCCGGCTACGGCCTGGCGGCGGCGCGCGCCCAGCACGCGGCCTACGAGCTCGCGCAGGCGCTCGAGGCGCGCGGCGCGACGGTGCGGTTCGCGATCCACCCCGTCGCCGGCCGGATGCCGGGGCACATGAACGTCGTCCTCGCCGAGGCGGACGTGCCCTACGAGCAGCTGTTCGAGATGGACGAGATCAACCGCGACTTCAAGAACACCGACGTCGCGATCGTCGTCGGCGCCAATGACGTGGTCAACCCCGCCGCGAACGAGCAGCCGAGCAGCCCGATCGCCGGCATGCCCATCCTGAACGTGGAGGAGGCCGGTCGGGTGTTCGTGATCAAGCGCAGCCTGTCGCCCGGCTACGCCGGGATCAAGAACGACCTGTTCGAGCGTGACAACACCGTGATGCTCTTCGGCGACGCGAAGGACATCCTGCAGGAGCTCGCGAGCGAGCTGCAGCCCGCCGGGGTCCGCTGACGGCCCGCCGCCGCGGCCCGCAGGGTCAGCGTCGGCGGCGGTGGTGGTAGCGCTCGATCTGCTGCGGGCGGTACAGCACGATGTCCGAGCCGGTGCGTGCGACCGCCTCCCGCAGCGCCTCCCGGGCCTCGGCGCGCACCTCCTCGATGCGCGCGCGGGCACGCTCGAGCTCGCCCGACAGATCCTCGATCTCGTCCTGGAGGGCGAGGATGCGCAGCACCCCGGCGAGGTTCACGCCCTCCCCCTGGGTGAGCTCCTGGATGAGACGGACGCGCTCCACGTCACGGACCGAGTAGCGCCGTGTGCCCCCCGCGGTGCGCTTGGGCTTGATGAGCCCCTTGCGCTCGTAGGTGCGCAGCGTCTGCGGGTGCACGCCGGCGAGCTCGGCCGCCACCGAGATGATGTAGACCGCTCCGTCGCGCTCGGCCATCCGTCATCACCCCCGCGCCAGCGCCGCGGTCAGGTGGCCACGCAGGGCATCGGGGTCCTCGGTCGCGCCGAACTCCTCGAGCAGCTTCTTCTGCGTCCTGGTGAGCTTGCGCGGGACCGCCACCTCGGCGGTCACGAGGAGGTCGCCCTCCCCCCTGCCGCCGGGCTTGGGGACACCCCGACCCCGCACCCTGAACGTCTTGCCGTTCTCGGTGCCGGCGGGGATCCGCAAGGTGACCGGCTCCCCGTCGAGCGTCGGCACGGTGAGCTTGGTGCCGAGCGCCGCCTCGGTGAACGTGATCGGCACCCGCACGGTGAGGTGGTCGCCACGGCGGCCGAAGACCGGGTGCGGCTCCACGTGCACCCGGACGTACAGGTCGCCGTCAGGGCCACCGTGCGCACCCGCCTCGCCTTTGCCCTTCAGGCGGATCCGCGCCCCGTCACGCACGCCGGCGGGGATGCGTGCACGGACCTGACGGCTGCGCTGCTCGGCCCCGGAGCCGCCGCAGGTGGGGCACGGGTCGGGGATCTGGCGTCCGCTGCCCCCGCAGCCGTGGCAGGGCTCGGCGAAGCTGAACGGGCCCTGGTCCTGCAGGATCTGGCCGCGCCCCCCGCAGGTGGAGCAGGCGACCGGGCTCGTGCCGGGTCTGGCGCCGCTGCCCCCGCACGCCGTGCAACGCGCCCGCCCGGCGACCCGCAGGGTGGTGGTCACCCCCGCCATCGCGTCTTCGAAGGACAGCGTGAGGTCGGTCTCGACGTCCTGGCCGCGGCGGGGCCCGCGGCGTGCGTCGGTGCGGGCGCGCGTGCCGGTGAACGGGCTGCCGCCCCCACCGCCACCGCCGCCGAACAGGTCCCCGAGCAGGTCACCGAGGTCGAACGCCTCGCCGAACCCGCCGGGGGCCCCGAACCCGCCGGAGCCGCCGCCGAATCCGCCGGGGCCGCCTGGGGCCCCGAAGCCGGTGAACGCGCCCGACGAGACCATGTCGCGGATCTTGTCGTACTCCTTGCGCTTGTCGGGGTTGGACAGGACCGCGTAGGCCTCGCTTGCGTCCTTGAAGCGCTCCTCCGCCTTGGGGTCGTCGGGGCGCGCGTCGGGGTGCAGCTCGCGAGCCAGCTTGCGATACGCCTTGGCGATGTCCGCCTGGCTGGCGTCCTTGCTGACGCCGAGGACCTTGTAGTAGTCCTTCTCGAAGTAGTCGCGCTGACTCACGGCCGCTCCCTCATCGTGCGACCTTCACCGAGGCGGGGCGCAGGACGCGGCCCTTGAAGCGGTAGCCGGGCCGCAGCACCTCGACGACCACGGGCTCCTCGCTCGCCTCGCCCAGCTCCTCCTCGGCATCGACCTGCAACATCGCCTCGTGGACCGCCGGGTCGAACGGCTGGCCGACACCCGGCACCTCGTCGAGGCCCGCGTCGGTGAGCACCTTGACCAGCTCGGCGTGCACCATCTCGACGCCCTTCGCGAGCTGATCGTCCTCGCTGGCCCGCGCGGCGTCGAGCGTGTAGCCGAAGTTGTCGAGGACGCCGAGCAGGCTCGCGATGAGGCTCTCGGCGCCCCTGTCGAGCGCCTCCATGCGCTCCTTCGTGGTGCGCCTGCGGAAGTTCTCGAACTCGGCGCGCTCGCGCCGCAGGTGATCGAGGTATTCCTGGGCGGCCCGCTCCGCGTCGTCGAGCGCGGCGCGCAGCTCCCCTGCAGAGCGCTCCTCGTCGGCGTCGGCGGTCTCGGCCGCGCGCCCGCCGGTCCCTGCGTCCGCGGCGCTGGCGCTCTGTGGCCCAGGCTCGCCCTGCGGCCCAGGCTCACCCGCACCCTCCGGCACGGGCGGGACCCCAGCGTCGGCGGCGGGCTCAGACGCCGGGCTCGCGTCGTCGTGGGCCCCCGGCTGCACAGCGTCGTCGGAGCGTGGTTCGGTTTGATCGGTCATCGTCGCGTCACCTCGGGCAGCAGCGGGGCGGGCGCGGCGTCGGGCCGCCGCGCCCGGGAGCTCGCTGTCTACGCAGCGCCCTTGTCGTCCTCGCCTTCGTCGACGACCTCGGCGTCGACGATGTCCTCGTCGTCGGCGGCCTCCTGCGCGCCGGCGTCGGGCCCGGGACCGCCGGTGGCCTCCTGGCCTGCGGCCGCGTACAGGGCCTGGCCGACCTCCTGGGAGACGCGCATGAGCTCCTCCGTCGAGGACTTGATCGCCTCGACGTCGTCGCCCTTCAGCGCCTCGCGGACCTTGCCCTGCGCCTCCTCGAGCTTGGCCTTGGCCGAGGCGTCGATCTTGTCCTCGTTGTCCTTGACCAGCTTGTCGGTCTGGTAGAGGAGGTTGTCCGCGTTGTTGCGGGTCTCAGCCTCCTCGCGCCGACGCCGGTCCTCCTCGGCGTGCGCCTCGGCGTCGCGGATCATCTTGTCGATGTCCTCCTTCGGCAGCGCCGTGCCGCCGGTCACGGTCATCGACTGCTCCTTGCCGGTGCCGAGGTCCTTCGCGGAGACGTGCAGGATGCCGTTCGCGTCGATGTCGAACGTCACCTCGATCTGCGGGACCCCGCGGGGTGCGGGCGGGATGTCGGTGAGCTGGAACTTGCCCAGCGAGTTGTTGTACGCCGCCATCTCGCGTTCGCCCTGCAGCACGTGGATCTCGACCTGGGGCTGGTTGTCGTCCGCGGTCGTGAAGGTCTCGGACTTGCGCGTGGGGATCGTCGTGTTGCGCTCGATGAGCTTGGTCATCACGCCGCCCTTGGTCTCGATGCCGAGGGACAGCGGCGTGACGTCGAGCAGCAGCACATCCTTCACGTCGCCCTTCAGGACGCCAGCCTGTAGCGCCGCGCCGATGGCGACGACCTCGTCGGGGTTCACGCCCTTGTGCGGGTCCTTGCCGCGGGTGAGGTCCTTCACGATGTCCATCACGGCCGGCATGCGCGTCGAGCCGCCGACGAGGATCACGTGGTCGATCTGGTCGGGCGTGACCCCGGCGTCCTTGATCGCCTGCCGGAACGGGCCCTTGCAGCGCTCGAGCAGGTCACTCGTCATCTGCTGGAAGGCCGCGCGGGTCAGCGTCTCCTCGAGGTGCAGCGGCCCCTCGGCCGTCGCCGTGATGAACGGCAGGTTGATGGACGTCTCCTGGGTGGACGACAGCTCCTTCTTCGCCTTCTCCGCCGCCTCCTTCAGCCGCTGCAGCGCCATCTTGTCCTTGGACAGGTCGACGCCGTGTGCGTCCTTGAACGACTTGACGAGCCAGTCGATGATCGCCTGGTCCCAGTCGTCCCCGCCCAGGTGGGTGTCGCCGCTGGTGGACTTCACGTCGAACACGCCTTCGGCGATCTCCAGGATCGACACGTCGAACGTGCCGCCGCCGAGGTCGAAGACGAGGACGGTCTGCTCCTCCTCCTTGTCGAGCCCGTAGGCGAGCGAGGCAGCGGTCGGCTCGTTGATGATCCGCAGGACGT
>SKPY01000520.1 GCA_007119305.1 Nitriliruptorales bacterium | reverse complement strand
CGCGCTCCGGCACGAACTCGGACAGGAGCAGGAGACCATGAGCCTCGGCACCTTCAGCGCCTGGGCGGTCGACAAGTCCGTCGCCCTCGTGAACCTGCTCATCGACCACGGCGAGACCGCAACCCGCCAGCAGGTCCACACGCTCGTAGCAGGCTACGGCGTGGATGAGGCCGACGTCGACGTCGCCGCCTTCCTCGAGCTGGCAGGCCGTCTTCACCACGGCTTCGACGCCGCGGACCAGGCCAGTCGGATCACGCGACTCAACGCGCTGCTCGAGCGCTTCCAACCGTCACCGCGGATCGTCGAGCACGACGCCCAGGGCCCGCACTTCCACTACGTGGCCGCGGACGGACCCGCTGTGGATCATGTCGGCGCCTCCATGGTCATGGCGGTGGCCAACGCGGTGGTCGATCAGGGCGCCGACCGCTTCGGCTGGTGCGAGGCGCCAGCCTGTGAGCGGCTGTTCTTCGACCGCTCCCGCAGCCGGACACAGCGGTTCTGCTCACGGGGCTGCGCGACGCGGGTGCACGTGGCCGCACACCGTGCCCGCACCTGATCCCGCCCGCGTGCCGCGCGGCACGGTCGCGCTCACGCGCCCGTTGCTCCGTCGCCGAGCCCGCGACGACCGGCGTGGATGACCGCGAGGAAGGCCCGCAGGTACACCGAGCGCAGCGGCGCCACGCCCCGCAGGGCGGTCGCGACCGGCGTGCCCTCGAGGTACCGAAGCGTGCGGGCGATGGCGTGCGGACCGGCCCCGGGCAGCGTGTCGGTGAGCAGGTCACCGAGCTTGCCCCGCTCGATCGCCATCGCGAGCATCTGGTCGAACGTGTCGAGGGGGGTGAACACGCGGCGCTCGCGCGGGACCATGCGCTGCGCATCGAAGCGGCAGACGTCGACGCACACGCCACAGCCCAGACAGCGGCTCTGATCCACCACCGCCCAATACTTCCGTCGTCCCTGGCCCTCGCTGTCCACCCGGGCGACCGCCCCGGCGGGACAGGCGTCAACGCAGCCGCTGCGACAGCCTCGACAGCGCCCGTGGTCCACCGCCGCGCTCCAGTTGGACGACACGATGGCGTCGTGGATCCCCGCAGCGCGGATCGCCTGCATCATCCCGCAGCAGCACCCACAGCAGTTGCAGATGAAGCCGACGTCGCGCTGGACGTTGTCCGCGATCTGCGCGAGTCCGGCCTGCTTGGCCTCCGCCAGGATCGTCAGGGCCTCCTCCTTGGAGATGCGCTGCGAGAGGCCCGCCCGGACCATGGCCTCGCCAGCCCCACCCAGGGACAGGCACGTCCGCAGCGGCGCGCCGCAGCCCTTGCCGAGCAGCTGAGCATGATGGCGGCAGGGGCACAGCGCCACCGCGACGGTGTCCGCGTCGGCCACGATCGCGCTGGCCCGCTCCCACTGCAGCACCTCGGTGGGCGGCTGCTCCGGCAGCGCCTCCTCGCGCACGAGCGACCTGCCGAGCTGGACGCTGCCGCGGAACACCGCGTGCGCGAACGTGTGCTCGGGGTCGGTGAACAGGTACTCGTCGAACAGCCGGGCGAGCTCTGCCATCGGCGCGTCGTCGCGCACGCGCATGAAGGTGAACTCGAAGAACCCGATGACCACCGGTGCGAGCGCCACCCACCGCTGCCCGCGGTGCTCGAGATCCAGGACCAGCCCCCGGCCGGCCATCTCGTCGATGAGTCCGCCCAGCTCGGCCTCGTCGCGGCCCAGCCGCTGCGCCAGGGTCGCCACCGGGATGAGCGTCGGCAGCTGCGCGGCCAGTTCGGCCTCCTCGGGCGTGAAGAGCAACCGCAGGATCTGGCGCAACGCCGGGGCATCCGGTGCACCCGTCGGCAGGCGGTCCAGCCGCTGCTGGAGCGCCGCGTAGGGCGGTCCCCACGCGGGCTCGGCGGTGGTGTGGCCCATATGACAGCTCCTGGTGGGCCCTGGCGGCCCCGCGACTACTGGCACGCTACGGCAGCGCACGGACCGGAGGACAGGGGCGACCGACCCGGAGCGAGGGGCCGCTCGGCACGCCAAGTGGCGCTCCCAACCCCCCGCGCGCCAGGTGTCGGGCGCTCCCCGGCCCCGATGCCGGCGCGCCGCGCTGCGGCCCCGCAGTGCTACCGGTCGGACCCCGATCCGTCGCCGGGCCCGTCGCCGGGCTCATCGGGCGGGAGCTCGATCTCCGGGCCGCCCCGCAGCGGTGGGAGATAACCCTCACCTGCGAGGGCCTCCGGCGCAGCGACCGAGGTCTCGGCCTCGTCGGCCTCGTCGGCCTCGTCGGCCTCGTGCTCGACGGTGTGGGTGTCGACGACGAGCTCGACGAGCGCGTCAGCTGGCACCTCTGCGCGCACGAGGGCGAGCAGCTGCTGCTCGTCGATGCCCCCGCTCTGCTCGAGGCGGATCCGCACGGTGTGATCGCTCGGGTGGGCCTCACCCTCACGGTAGACCCCACCCCCGTCGCGGATCTCGACCGCGCCGCCGGTCAGCGCGCCCAGCAGACCTGCGAGGCCCTTCGTCGTGCCCTGCCAGCCAAGCAGCGGACCGGCGGCACGGAGCACGCTGCGCTGGCGTTCCTCCGGCAGTGACGAGGACACGGCCACGCCGATCCAGGTGGCCATCCAGCGCACGAACGGCGACGGCGCGAGGCCGGGATCCAGGTGGTGCTCGACACCGTCGATGCGCGCCCGCAACGATCCGCCCACCTCATCGAACAGCCCGACGAGACGGGCGACGAACGCATCTTCCGCCAGCGGACGCGGCAGCTGCTCAGCAAGCCAGCCCGGTCCTGGTGCTGCAGCGCCAAGCGGCCGTGCGGCGGAGAGATCAGGCATGGGGCGGCCTCAGCGGACCAGCACCTGGTGCTGGAACGACGCGAACAGGGCATCGGGGGGCAGCTGGATCCGCTGGCGTCCTTCGCGGCGCTCACCACGGCGGAGGTCGGCGAGGAACAGGCGCACCTCTTCCACGGCGACCACCCCCTCGACGCTGGACAGCAGGGCGAAGACCTCCCCGAGGTTGAGGTCGCGACCGAAGGGCCAGCCGGTCCCGTCCGGTCCCCCGGTCAACGGGTTCACGTAGGAGAACAGCGCGTGGAGGGCCTGGTCGCGGACGGCTTCGGCGTGGGAGCCCGCGGCGCCGGTCACGCGGGCGACGACCGTCACGCCCTGATAGGAGGGGGTCCGCAGCTCGACCGCCGTCGTCAGGATGCGCCGCTCGTTGAGATACGCGCTGAGCTTGTCCACGAGGTCGTCGGGCAGCGCGAGGTCGTCGAGCGCCAGCTGTTCGGGCGGCACGTCCAGCCGGGGCACGATCAACAGCTGCAGGGCAGCGCCTGCCTCGGTCGGCGGCAGGCAGCGCGCACGCGCCACCTCGGGCGCCGCCTCTTGCGTGAGACGCTCGTAGTCGGGTGCGGTCACCGCCCGCTGACCGGCA
The DNA here is from genome assembly GCA_007119305.1 of Nitriliruptorales bacterium. GTDB lineage: Bacteria > Actinomycetota > Nitriliruptoria > Euzebyales > Egibacteraceae > SKPY01. Next base: position 4,764 of record SKPY01000520.1, on the reverse strand, counting down.
CGGAGCGACATCGGGCCACGGACCTTGGCGTTCTCGACGGTCTCGGGGTCCACGCCGCCATGCGCGGCGTCGAGGTTCTCCGCGCGCGCGATGAACGGGATGGAGGACTTCATGACCGTGAGCGTGCCGCCGCCGACGTTGCCCCTCGCCCCCCCGCCGTGGCGGTACCCCGTGGCGACGATCTCCGCGTCGAGCGGCGGGATGGCGCCATGCTGGTGCACGCTGCCGTCGGGGTAGCGCACCCGGGGCCCGAACTGAACCGCACCGGTCGCGCCGTCCCAGGTGAAGTGGCGGTCGTCGGGACCGGAGGCGGAGAAGTCCTCCACCTCGGTCCAGTCCGTCGTGCCCCCTCCCGTCACGGTGCGGATCGCTTCGTCGTCGCGGCGCGGCAGCACCGGCACGCGCCTGACGTGGAAGCGCTGCCCGGGGGTTCCGTCGCTGCGTCCGAGCAGCTCGGCGGACACCGGTTGCGCGTGGTGCGCGGCAACGGCGCCTCCGAGGCTGGACGCGCGCAGGGAGTGGATCTGGGGAGACGCCTGGTACCCCGGCTGGTCTGGGGCTGGCTCGAGCATGCGGCAGCGCAGCCAGTGCGCGCGTGTCGGGCCCAGCGCGAGGGGCTCGTGCCTGACCGGCAGCAGCAAGGTGATGGAGCCGGCGACGTTCAGGCCGCGCGTCGTGTCGCTCAGCACGCGGCAGGCCTCCCACTGCTCGCCCGACCACACCTCCCACACCCACGGCGGCCGGTCGGGATTGACGCCGATGCCTTCCAACGAGGTCTCGGCGTCGAGGCGGAGGACGTTGCCGCCCAGGCCGCCGTCGAAGCCGAGCAGGACCGCGTCGCCGGGGGCCACCGAGGGGAAGCAGGAGACGGAGAACTCGTCGAGGCGGAGATCGTCCCAGTGGTTCTCGTAGCGGCCCTCGCCGGTGGTGGTCAGGCACGCGCTGAGCTCGGGCTGGACGATCGTGCGTTCCTCGTCGGTCATGAACACGACCGCGTCGTCCTGGCCCGTGCCGACCGTGCCGACCTGGGTTCCAGCGGGGATGCGCACTGGTTCGGGCTGCGGGCCCGACAGCCAGAACAGCACCTGGGTGCGGGCAGGCGCGGCTGAGTACAGCGTGATCCCCATCAGCTCCAGGAACTTCGTGTACAGCCGGTCGGGGACCTGGTTGAGCCGGTACAGCAGCATGTCGGTCATCCAGGCGAACAGCTCGACGAGGGCGATGCCGGGATCAGAGACGTTGTGGTCGGTCCACTCCGGGCAGTAGCGGGGGATCAGCCGCTTCGCCTCATCGACGATGTCCTGGAAGCGACGGTCGTCCAGCGTGGGCGTCGGCAGGGTCACGACACGGCCTCCTCCCGGCGGTCGGCTGCGGGGAAGAGCGGAGCAGGCGCGTCATCCTCGCGGGGGATGACGTAGAAGGGATAGACGAGATTGCGCCGGTCGTTCGTGGCCTTCACGACGTAGGTGACGTCGATGTCGACCCGCGTCGGGTCGGCCGGGTCGACCTCGGTGGCCACGTCCTCGACCTCCACCCGCGGCTCCCAGCGGCCGATCGCCTCCCGCACCGCCTGGGCCATGAACCCGAGGCTGTTCGCGTCGGTGGGGTCGAACAGCTGGTCCCAGATGGCGCAGCCGAACTCCGGCCGCATGACGCGCTCGCCGGGGGCGGTCGCGAGGATCATCCGCAGGGCTCCGTCGAGCTCCTCGCTGCCGTGGGCGAGGACGATCCCGCCGCCACCGGCGACGCGCACGGGGAAGGCCCACCCGCGCCCGATGAAGTCCGCAGCGCCGGTCATCCGATCACCACCGTCGGCTCACCGGTTGTGATCGTGCCCACCGGCAGGTCGGTGGGGTCGTTGCAGGTCATGACCGTATCGCCTTGCCGTGCTGCGCCCTTGCCGTTGATCAGCACGGTGGCCGAGCCGGTGTGCACGGTCCCGCGGTTCGACGGTGGGAGCTGGAACGAGGTGCCGGGTGGCGTGGGGACGTGCGGCGGCAGGTTGTGGGCCACGCTGCCGATCGTGGCCGCGGGCTGGGTCCCGATGAGCACGTCCGCCGACAGCTGCTCGGCCAGGGGCCCGGAGAAGGGGTGCGGCAAGGGCTTCGGCCCGCTCTCGGGGGTGTTGACGACGTGGGTGTCGATCGCCGTGACGGTGTCGGTGTGTCGAGCGGCTGGTTGGGTCATCGCCGTCCTCCGTGGGTCTCGTCGTGCTCCGGGCGTGTCAGTTGAGGCGGATGACACCGCCGGAGACCTTCACCTCGCTGTCACCCTCGATCGCGATCTGGGGAGCCTTCAGGGTGAGGCTGCGGTCAGCGCGCACCTCGATCTCCTGGGCCGTGATCTCCAGCTTCCGTTCACCGTGCAGGCTGGACTCCGGGCTGGTGAGCCGCAGCTCGGAGTCGCCGTCACCCAGGGCGAGCACGATCGTCCCCTCGGGCTCGTCGCGGAGCTCGAGGTGGTGGGCGTTGCGGCTGTGCCACACGCGGGCGGTGACCTCCCCGTCGACCACCGTGTCCGCGTCAGGCAGCGCGTCGTCGCGGTTCCACAGCCCGCCGAGCACGAGCGGGCGATGCTTGTCGTCGAGCTCGAAACCGACGAGCACCTCGTCGCCGACCTCGGGCAGGCACTGCAGGCCGCGCTCCGGCCCGCCGCCCGGCGCCACGACCCTGGCCCACGTGCTCTCGTCGTCGTCGGTGAGGGAGGGGAACTTGACCTTCACCCGGCCGAGCCGCTCGGGATCGTCGCAGTTGGTGACCACGCCGACGACGAGGCTGCCCCAACCCTTGCGGTCCTCCGCGTGCCCGATGCCGCTGCGGGCGAGGTCGATGAGGGAGCTGGGTTCCTTCGCGCCGCACTCGAAGCGCGTGCGGTACGGCGACCCGGCGCGGTAGACGTGTTCGACGCTGGTGAGCCGGTAGGTGCCGGACAGTCGCTGGCCCATCCGTTCCACCGTCACCTCGGACCCCGCGGCGATCAGCGGATCACCGACGCTGACGCCCCGCGCGAGCACCTCGCCGCCGGAGGCCTTCGCCAGCAGGGCGTGCGCGAGCTCGTCGGCCTCCGCCTCGCTCGCAACCGGGAACTGACCGGCGCAGCGGCTGATCGCGCCGAACGCCGCACGCGCGTCGACGGCGAGCTCCTCGGCTGCCGGGGCCGTGGAGCCGCGGTCGCCCTCGCTTGCGCGCCCCAGCACAGTGCGCTTGCCGACCGGGTCCCAGCCCCGAACCGTCACCTCGTCGCAACGCTCGCTGCTGGCGTAGCGCATCTTGAAGGTCTGCAGGTTGTCGCCCCAGCGCAGCGTCGGCGCCGCGCCATTGGCCGACGGGCGCTCCCGGAAGTGCAGCGTGTCGCCGCTCACCCAGAAGTCGAAGCCGATGCGGCGGGCGAGACGGGACGCGAACGCGTAGTCGGTCTCGTTGGCCTGCAGGACGTAGTCGTGCACCTCGCTGGTCGCCTCCACGTCGGTGTCCAGGCCGTGCTCGGACCCGATCTGCGCGACGATGTCGGTATCGGTCATCTGCAGGAAGCTGCGGCTTTTGGGGCCGCGGGCGAGACGGTGGGCCGCGTCCAGCCCCGTCAGCACGAGCTCGTGGCGGCCGCCTGGCCCGGGCTCGACGGCGATGGCGGTGACCTCGCCGGTCGTGACGATCACCGGCTCCTCCCCCTCGGCGCGGAACGCGATCTCCACCCGTGAGCCGAGCCGGAAGGCCCCCCGGTCGAACAGCTCGAAGTGCGGGTCGTCGAAGCGCAGGGTGAACGCATCCGGCAGCTGCACCGACTCCTCGACGCGGACGAGCTGCAACAGCTGGTGCTGGTCGGCCGGGAGGGCCTGCCCGTCCACCGTGATCTGCACGCTGTCGAGTCTGCGGTCCTCAGCCACGCCGCACCCCCTGCGGTTCGGGCACCACGAGCGCGTCACCCGGCTGCAGGCCCAGCGGGTCCACCACCGCGTTCGCCTCGGCGATCAGGCGCCAGCGTGTGGCGTCGCCGTAGTAGGTCGCAGCTACCCGGTCGAGCGTCTCGCCCGGCAGCAGGCGGTGGATGCGGTGGGGTGTCGGCGTCCCGGAGGTGGGGTTCTGCGGGCCCCATGCCTCCTCGTCCTCGAACTGGGTGAGCTTCACCTCGGCCTTCGCGCGCAGCGGCGTCCCGGAGCTCGAGAAGTAGGTGAACGTCAGCTGCAGCTGCTCGAGGACCGCTTTGAAGGAGTGGAAGCTGCCCCAGCGGAACCGCAGCCATGGCGGGCGGGCGCGGTTGCTCTGCTGGTCGGAGCCCGGGAGGTTCGCATCGACGCGCATGAGCCCGAGAAGCCGATTGGTATGGGCCGTGACGGGCTTCCCGGTGTCGGTCGTGTCCAGCGTGAGGGTCATCGACAGGCTGCCGGACTGGCCTTCCTGGAAGCGCAGCGCCGGGGTGTTCACGCCTTTGGCCTCCGAGGGTGTCCACCGGTTGGTCTTGGACAGCTTGAGCTCTGCGGGGTTGAACAGACAGGGGATCGGTGCACCCTTCTCGGGCTCCAGCACCGCCTTCGCCGGGACCGCCATCAGAACACCCCCGCGTAGCGGCCACCGCGCCGCTCGAGCTCCTCGAGGATGCGCTCCTCGAGGAGATCGACGAGGTCGTCGAGCTGGCCGTGCAGGTTGGTGGCGGCCGCGGAGGCGTCCGTGACGGCGCTGCGGGCCTGCCCGGCGAGCGCGGTCCCCCCCTGCACCGCGCCGGTGACGGCTGCGGCGGGCTCGGCCAGCGCCGCTCGCCCCGCCTCGG
>SKPY01000056.1 GCA_007119305.1 Nitriliruptorales bacterium | reverse complement strand
GGCGTGAGCGCCGCGCTCGACGCGCAGGCGCCAGCCGAGCGCCGCCCCGCGCCGGTCCTTGCGATCGCGAACCAGAAGGGCGGCGTGGGCAAGACCACCACCGCCGTCAGCCTCGCCGCGGCGATCGCCGAGACCGGCGTGCGCGTGCTGCTCGTCGACCTTGACCCGCAGGGCAACGCCAGCTCCGGCCTCGGCCTGCGGCCGGGACCCGACGACCGGTCGGTCTACGACGCGCTCATCGGGGCGTGCAGCCTGGCGGACGTCGTGCGGGCCGCGGCGGTGCCCAACCTGGCGCTCGCCCCCGCCACGATCGACCTCGCCGGTGCCGAGATCGAGCTCGTGAGCGCCTTCAGCCGTGAGCAGCGGCTGCAGCGCGAGCTCGCGGTGGTGCGTGGCGATTTCGACCTCGTGATCGTCGACTGCCCGCCGAGCCTGGGCCTGCTCACGGTCAACGCCCTGACCGCGGCCACGGGGCTGCTCGTGCCCATCCAGTGCGAGTACTACGCCCTCGAGGGCCTCGGCGCGCTGCGGCGCAACGCCGACATCGTGCGCGCGAACCTGAACGCGGACCTGAGCATCATCGGCTTCGTGCTCACGATGCTCGACGGGCGCACGCGCCTCAGCCAGCAGGTCGTGGACGAAGTGCGCACCCACTTCGGCGACAAGGTCTTCCGGACGAGGATCCCGCGCTCGGTCCGCCTCGCGGAGGCGCCCGGGTTCGGGGAGCCGATCACCGTGTTCGATTCGGGCTCCCGGGGGGCGATGGCCTACCGACGCCTGGCCCGGGAGCTGCTCGAACGCCTCGCAGCTGCACACCTGCCGCCATCCCTTGTCGAGGAAGGAGTCGTCACGTGAGTCGCCAAGGAGGGTTGGGTCGGGGCTTGAGCGCCCTGCTGCCGGACGCCGGCAGCGGCCAGAACGGCTTCCTCAACCTCAACCTGAACTCGATCGTCCCGAACCCGCGCCAGCCCCGCGAGGCGTTCGACGAGGCTGCGCTCGCCGAGCTCGCGGCGTCGATCCGGGAGTTCGGGGTGCTCCAGCCGGTGCTCGTGCGCCCCGCCGCCAGGGGCCGCTACGAGCTCATCGCCGGCGAGCGCCGCTTCCGGGCGGCGCAGATGGCGCGCCTCGACGAGATCCCGGCGCTGGTGCGCCAGACCGACGACGACCGGCTGCTCACCGAGGCGCTGGTGGAGAACATCCACCGCAGCGATCTCACCCCGCTCGAAGAAGCCGCGGCGTTCCAGCAGCTGCTCGACGACTTCGGGTTCACCCACGAGCAGCTCGCGCAGCGGCTGGGGAAGTCCCGGTCGGCCATCTCCAACAGCCTGCGGCTGCTCGCGTTGCCCGCCGCGCTCCAGCAGCTCGTGGCCGCCGGGACGCTCAGCGCCGGCCATGCGCGCGCCCTGCTCGCGCTCGACAGCGCCGAGCAGCAGGAACGCATCGGCCGGCGGGTGGTCGCCGAGGGCTTGTCGGTGCGCGCCACGGAGGCGCTGGTGCAGCGGCTGCTGGCCGCCCCCACGGACGCCGATGGTGCGTTGGCCGACCTCGCCACGCGGGCACGGCGGCGCCGGCCGGCGCCCTACACCGGGCTCGCCGAGCGCGTGGGCGACGCGCTCGGCACGAAGGTCGAGATCAAGGGCAGCAGCCGGCGCGGGCGCATCGTGATCGACTACGCCGGCGCCGCGGACCTGCAACGCCTGCTCGAGATCCTGGGCCGGGGCAGCGGGCAGAACCTCGCCACCGAGGAGGCCTGAGCGCGCACGGGTGGGCTGCCTGCGCGGCCACGCCCCCGTAGCGTGCGTTGCGCGCACGTCCTACGCGCGACTGGTTGTGCGCGCCGCAGCGTAGCCCGCGCAGCGTGCGTTGCGCGCACGCTCTACGCGGTGCTGCCCTCCAGCGCGCTCGCGACGAGCCGCTCGCACAGCGCGCCGAAGCTCCAGCCTTCCGCGCTCGCGGCGAGCGGCAGCAGCGAGGTCTCGGTCATGCCCGGGCAGGTGTCGAGCTCGAGCAGCCACGGGCGCCCGTCCGCCCCCACGATGAGGTCCGCCCGCGCGAGCCGGCGGCCGCCGACCTGCTGGTAGGCCGCCACCGCTGCCGCCGCGCAGCGCGACAGCGTGGCCTCGTCGAAGCGGGCGGGGACGAAGAACTCGGTGGCTCCGGGCGTGTAGCGGGCGGCGAAGTCGTAGCTGCCTTCCTTGGGCACGGCTTCGACGGCGGGCAGCGGCCGCCCGTCGACGAGCGCCACCGCCACGTCGGCGCCGGCGATGAACTGCTCCACGATCACGACCTCGTGGTAGCTGTAGCTGGCGACCAGCGCAGCCGGCAGGTCTTCGGCCCGCTCGACCCGCCGGACCCCCATCGAGGCGCCGCCCTGGGCGGGCTTCACGACCAGTGGCAGCCCGAGCCGGTCGACGATGCGGTCCAGAGCCCGGGCCGCGCCCATGTCCCTGACCGCGTCGGTGGACAGCGACACCCAGTCGGGCGTGTCGAGCCCTGCACGGCTCCACAGCCCCTTGCAGACGACCTTGTCCCAGGCGAGCGCGGACGCGGTGGCCCCCGGCCCGGTGTAGGGCAGGCCGAGCAGGTCCAGCAGCCCCTGGATCGTGCCGTCCTCACCGGCCTTGCCGTGCAGCGTCAGGAACGCGACGTCGAACGAGCCGTCCGCGAGCGTCCGCACGAGCTGATCGTCCAGGTCGAGCCGGGTGACGCGGTAGCCGCGGTCCGCGAGCGCCTCGGCGACCCGGCCGCCGGAGCGCAGGCTGACCTCGCGCTCGAGCGACAGGCCGCCGGCGAGGACGGCGACGGACGTGGTCACGAGCCCGCCTCCCTGGGTGGCAGACCCCCGTAGACGGCGTGGATCAGCTCGACCTCGGCGGTCACGACCTTCGCCAGCCGGCGGATGCCCTCCCGGAGCCGTTCGGCATCGGCGAACGAGAAGCACAGCCGCAGCTCGCGGTGGCCGCTGCCGTCCGCGTAGAACGCCCCGCCGGGGACGTAGGCCACCCGGGCCGACAGGGCCTTGGCGAGCAGCTCGCGGGAGTCGACGCCGTCGGGCAGGCGCGCCCACACGAACATGCCCCCCGTCGGCTCGTTCCAGGAGCAGGCGGCGGGCAGCTCGGACGCCATCTCCTCGAGCATGGACTGACAGCGGGCGCGGTACAGCTCGCGGAACTCGTCGATCTGCCGCCGCCACGGCTGGGTGGCGAGCCAGCGCTCCGCGACGTACTGGGTGAGGTTGGACTGGCAGAGGTCCGCCGCCTCCTTGAGCAGCACGAGCTTGTCGCGCAGGGGCGCCGCTGCGGCGATCCAGCCGATCCGGATCCCCGGGGCGAAGATCTTCGACAGCGTCCCGACGTAGCACACGCGCTCGGGGTCCAGCGCCTTCAGCGGGCTGTGCTCGGCCCCCTTGAAGTCGAGCAGCCCGTAGGGGTTGTCCTCGATGATCAGCAGGTCGTGGCGCTGGGCGAGCTCGATGAGCTGCTCGCGCCGCGCCGGCGCGAGGGAGACCCCGGCGGGGTTGTGGTGGTTCGGGACGGTGTAGAGGAACTTCGCCCGCTTGCCCTGCACGGCGAGCTCGGCGAGCAGGTCCCCGACCGCTTCCGGCACGAGACCCTGGTCGTCCATGGCAAGGTGACGCACCTCGGCCTGGTAGGCGCTGAACGCCCCGAGCGCCCCCACGTAGGAGGGCCCCTCGGCCAGCACGATGTCCCCCGGGTCGCAGAACAGCTTCGCCAGCAGATCGAGGCCCTGCTGGCCCCCGGTGGTGACGACGAGGTCGTCCGCGTGGCCCGGCACGTGCTCGGCGGCCATCACCTCGACGAGGCGCTCACGCAGCTCGGCCAGCCCCTGGCCACCGCCGTACTGCAGCGCGGTGGGCCCGAAGGAGCGGGCCACCTCCTCGAAGACCGCCGCCACGGCGTCGTAGTCCAGCGCCGTCGTGTCGGGCATCCCGCCGGCGAGCGAGACGACCTCGGGCCGGCTCGCGACCGCGAACAGCGCCCGGATCTCCGAGGCGGACATGCCGCGGGTGCGACCGGCGTAGCGTTGCAGGTAGGGGTCGAGGCGGATCTGCGACACGGTCGGCTCCGGGTGTCGCCGGCGGAAGGCGTCGCCGCAGGGTACACCCTCGGGGCTCCGGCGCACGTGCGGCGCCACCGCCGCCCCCGGATGCGCGCGACCGGCGCGGCTACACTCGCGACGTCGCAGTGGACCCGTGGCGGAGGTGACGAGACTGTGCGCAACGCGCGTGAACCGGGCCCCCACCCGGCGGTCAGAGCGCTCGTCGGCCTGGCGCTGGGCCTGCTCGTCGGCGCGCTCGTCGCCTTGCTCGTCCCACGCAAGGACGCCCGGTCCGCGTCGCCGCCCTCACCGTCCCCCTGACCCCGAGGCCAGCCTGTGAGTCGACGGCTGCGCGACCTGGACGTCGCGGTGCTGGAGAGCCTGCCGGAACCGTGCCGGTCGTGTCTGTTCTGGGAGGTCGCCGATGCGCCCCGCGGCGCAGCGCCCCAGGGCAGGCAGGCCAAGGAAGCGTGGGTGCAGGCCACGCAGCTCGAGTGGGGCCCGCCGGGACTGGCCTGCTACGTGGACGATCGCCTGGTCGGCTTCGGCGTCTTCGCCCCGCCGACCCACCTGCGGCGGGCACGCCAGCTCAGTCATGCGGTGTCGCAGGACGCGTTGCTGCTGGCGACCCTGTGGGTCGCGCCCGAGGCCCGGCACACCGGCCTCGCCCGCCTGCTGCTCCAGGCCCTCCTGCGGGAGACCCACCAGCGGGGCGGCCGCGCGTTGGAGGCCTATGGGGTCCGCGCCGGTGACCCACTGGCGACGTGCATCCTCACGGAGCGGTTCCTGCTCGCCAACGGCTTCGCGGTGCTCTACGACGATCCGCGGCTGCCGCTGCTGCGCCTTGATCTGCGGCAGACCGCCCGCTGGCAGGAGTCGCTGAGCCGGGCCCTCGAGGCGGTGCTCGGCAGGCTCTCGCGACGCCGTGCGCCGGCGCCGGTGCGCACCCCCTCGTGAGCGCGCGGGCCTGCACGCGCCACAGCGCCCAGCGGCGTCGAGCAGGCTCCCCGCGCCACACGTCGCCGAGGCGTCGAGCAGGCCCGACCCACCGCTCAGGACGCTCGGGGCCCGGTCCCGGCCGCAGCCGCGAGCGGCGCATCCGGCGCGGACTCGAAGAACGCGGTGACCGCGTCGGCCAACCCGCCCGCCAGCCCGTCGAGCTCAGCGGGAGCGAGCAGACGAGCCTCGTCGTCGGGGTTGGTGATGAACGCCGGCTCGATCACCACGGCGGGCATGCGGGTCTCGCGCAGCAGCGACCAGGTCATCGGATGGACGCGCCCGTCGGGGAGCCAGCCGTCTGCGACCACAGCCGCTTGCACGAGCTCGGCGAGACGCTGGCCCCCCTCCGACACGAAATGCGGCGCCCCGAAGTAGTAGCAGCTCGAGCCGCACGCCGACGGGGTGTCGAGGGCGTTCACCGCGAGGGACAGGACCGCGTCGACACCTTGCTCGTTCGCCAGCCGCGCCCGCGCGCTCTGGTCGGGCGTGGTGTGCGGTCCGCGGGACAGGAGCACGTGCGCGCCACGCGCCGCAAGCCGCGCTGCGAGCCGGTGGCCGAGGTCCCAGGTGATCGCGCTCTCCGGGACGCCGCTCGGACCGACGTGGCCGGGGTCGTCGGGCCCGTGGGCCGGATCGACCAGGATGCGCGCACCGACGATCCCCCGCGCTGACAGCCGGCGCAACGACTCACGCTCCCGCAGCCGCACCGCCACTCCGCCCGTCTGGTGGGCGCGGCGCAGACGCCGGAGCGCCTCGAGCAGCTCTGGCCCTGCGACCCCGTCGACGTCGAGGCCGACGTTGCGCTGGAACTCCTCGACGGCGGACTGGGTGAGCGGCCCGAAGATCCCGTCCTCTGGGCCGGCGTCGAAGCCGAGCTGGTTGAGCCGATGCTGGAGGTCGAGGACGTCGTCACCGCGCAGCATGCGGCGCGTGTGCCACAGCAGACGGTCGCCGAGCGCATAGCCGGCCTCGACGAGCGCACGCCACGTCTCCGGTTCCACCACGCCGTCGGCGGCGAGCCCCCGGGCCTGCTGGAACCGACGCACGGCGGTGCGGGTGCGTTCACCGAACGCGCTGTCGATCGGCAGGTCGGCGTCGACAAGGCGCGCGAGGCGCTGCTGGAGATCGCGGACGGCGGGGCCCGAGTCGCCGAGGCGGATGGTGTCGGTCACGAGCGCAGTCTAGGCAGCGGGGCCGACTCGCACCGCCCGCGCAGCGCCGGCTGACCGTCCGCACCGTGCCGCGCCGGCCCGACCGTCCGCGCGGCGCTGCGGCGGACCGGCGGAGCAGCGTCGTCAGGCGACGTGCTCGTCGATCTCGGCGAGCAGCTGGCCCTTGCCTTTCGCGCCCACGATGCGCTTGCGCTCCTGGCCGTCCGCGAACAGGATCAGCGTCGGGATCGACATGACCCGGTAGGTGCGAGCGGTGTCGGGGTTCTCGTCGACGTTGAGCTTGCGGACCTTCAGCTTGCCGGCCTGCTCCGCGGCGATCTCCTCGACCACCGGCGCGACCATGCGGCACGGGCCGCACCACTCGGCCCAGAAGTCCACGAGGACGGGCACGTCCGACTCGAGGACCTCGGGCGACCAGGTCGCGTCGGTGACGACCTCGGGCTTGCTCATGCGCATCTCCTTGTGCGTTGCGGGCTCGCCTGCTGCAACCGGGTGGACGCGACGACTATTCCTCGCGGCGCCGCAGCCGGGCGGGCCACGAAGAAGCGAGGGGCGCCGGAGCGCCCCTCGCGGGCGGTTCGGATGACGGGGGGACAGCCGAACCGCAAGTTGGTGACCGTTGTGGTGCTCGGGCGATGCTAGCAGACGGAGCACGCCCCGCGCGAGTCTCGTGTCCGAGGAGGCCCGGGCTAGTGTAGTGTCTCGTAAATAACTGTGGATTTTGGTATGGTGCGTCTATGAGGCCGCCGACACCGCCCATGCCGTTGTCCGAGGCTCAGCGCGAGGTGCTGGAGACGCTGTCGAGCCGGTCCAGCGCAGCGCATCGGGAGGTGGTGGCAGCGCGGGCGTTGCTGCTGGCGGCCGACGGGCTGGCGAACACCGCGATCGGCACGCGGTTGGGGGTGTCGGCGTCGTCGGTGGCGGCGTGGCGGACGCGCTTCGTCGAGGAGGGTCTGGCGGGGCTGGGGGTGGTGCGTGCGGGTCGTGGCCGCAAGCCGTCGATCAGCGACGAGCAGGTGGCCGACATCGTGCGCACCACGCTGCAGGAGACACCGCCGGGTGCGACGCACTGGTCGTGTCGGTCGATGGCCAAGGCCAAGGGTGTCAGCCCTGCGACGGTGCAGCGCATCTGGTCGGCGCTGGACCTCAAGCCCCACCAGGTCGACACGTTCAAGGTCTCCAACGATGCGAAGTTCGAAGACAAGCTGGTCGACGTGGTCGGGCTGTACCTGGACCCGCCGGACAAGGCGGTGGTGCTGTGCATGGACGAGAAGTCCCAGATCCAGGCGCTGGACCGCACCCAGCCGTCGTTGCCGTTGAAGAAGGGCCGGGCGGGCACCATGACCCACGACTACAAGCGCAACGGCACCACCACGCTGTTCGCGGCGTTGGAAGTCGTCAGCGGCAGGGTCATCGGCCAGTGCCTGCCGCGTCACCGCCACGACGAGTTCCTCAAGTTCCTGCGCACCATCGACCGCGAGGTGCCCAAGCACCTGGCGGTGCACATGATCCTTGACAACTACGGCACCCACACCCATCCCGACGTCAGCGCGTGGCTGGCCAAGCATCCCCGCTTCCACTTCCACTTCACGCCGACGTCGAGCTCGTGGCTCAACCTGGTGGAGCGCTGGTTTCGTGAGTTGACCGACAAGGCCATCCGCCGGGGCACCTTCGGGTCGGTGCCTGACCTGATCTCCGCGATCGAGGCCTACCTGGATGCGCACAACGCCGACCCCACCCCGCTGGTGTGGACCGCCACCGCCGAGTCGATCCTGGACAAGGTCCGCCGCGCCCGCAGGACCCTCGACGCAATCGCCAGTTAATACTGAGACACTACACTAGCTCCCCCCGCCGCGGGCCTCCAGCCAGCGCTCGGCGTCGATCGCGGCCTTGCAGCCCATCCCGGCGGCGGTCACCGCCTGGCGGTAGATGTGGTCGACCACGTCGCCGGCGGCGAACACCCCGTC
>SKPY01000303.1 GCA_007119305.1 Nitriliruptorales bacterium | reverse complement strand
CGGGTCGTCGCGCTCCTGGCGGGCCCGGACGGCGTCGCCGCCCTGTGCCCCGACGGTGCACGCCTCCCCCTGCAAGCAGGGCCGGCCGCGCACCCGGCGGTCGCGCCCGACGGCACGGCCTTCGTCTTCGAGCGCCACGACGGCGAGCTCCCGCAGCTCGTCTGGAGCGCGCTGGCCGGCACCGACGCCGCCGCGCAGGTCATCGGCGGTGGACGCCTCCCGGCGTTCGCCGACGACGGCCGCCTCGCTCGGGTGCTCGGCGTACCGGGGGAGGAGCTGGAGCTGCACGTGGGTGAGGTCTTCGCCGAGCCCGAGTGGGCCGAGCTCGTCGTCGCGGACGGCGCCGAGGCCGCCGACGTCCGCGCCCTGGTGTGGGACCCCCTCGCCGACCGGCTCGTCTACGAGGTGGTCGACGCCGAGGGGCAGCGGTCGGTGTTCGCTGCTCGTCCGGACGCGGAGCCCGTGCGGGTGTGGGGCCACGACGCGGGGCTGCGGGCACCGGCCTTCCTGGCCGACGGCACGTTCGCGGCGCTCGCTTACGAGGGCGGCGGCGTCCGGCTCGTCAAGGTCGACCGTGACGCGCTCGACGGCGCAGCCGTGAGCACGACCCCGCTCGTCGACCTGTCGGCTGCCGGGATGGCGGCCGACGACGGCCTCTGGCTCGTACCTGCGGGCCCGCTCGCCGCCGACGTCGCCGTCGACGCCGAGGAGCCCGGAGACGGGACGGTCCGCTTCGGCGCGGCTGCAACGCCAGGCTGGTTCGTGGGTGACGGCGACCGGGTGTGGCTGGTCTCCGACACCGCACGCGGCCCGCGGGCCTACGCGGTGACCGCAGGCGTGGCCACGCTGGCCGGCAACCCGGTTGTCGACCTGCGCGACCGCGACGACGCGGCTGCCGCAGGGGAGCCCGAGGACCCGGCGCCCGCCGACGACGAGCTCGTCCGCGACGGCCACGCCAGCGCCGCGGCCGAGGAGACGCGCCGGCGGGTCCACGAGGCGGCCCGTGCCGGCGACATCGACGCCCTGCACGCCCTGATGGCGCCCGCGTTCTCGTTCTCGTTCGGTGAGGAGGGCGACGCGGCGTCCGCGGCGGCGCACCTGCGCGCCAACCCAAACCTGCTGGCCGTGCTCGCCACCCTGCTCGAGGGCCCGTCAGGCGCCGTCGACGACAGCGACCTGCTGGCCTGGCCACGCGCGTTCACGCGCGAGCCCGCCGACTGGGACGCCACCGACCGCTCCATCCTCACCACGCTCGCCGCCGACGGGGACGAGCTCGCGTCCTGGGAGGCGGTCGGCTACCACGGCTATCGGACGGGCATCGACGGGGACGGCACCTGGCGGTACTTCATCACCGGCGACTAGCTGGCTGTGCCGATCACCGTCGGTTGGCTGTAGCCGATCACCGTCGGTTGGCTGTAGCCGATCACCGTCGGATGGCTGTAGCCGGTCACCGTCGGCTGCTGGCCGTAGCCGCCCGCCGGACGAGCAGCGTCAACGCGCCTCTGCGGGCGCGCCCACCGCCGCGTGTGCAGCGGGGGCTGGGGGCGCAGACGGTGGCGCTGTCTGGGTGCGCCGAGCGTGGTTGAGCACCACCGCCGTCCACAGGGCCTGGCCGATGCTCAGGGCGACGAGCAGGCGGATGAGCGCCGGCGGCCACACCGTGGCGACCTGGGACGCGCCGAGCTGGGAGACCTGCAGCAGCCCCTGATGGAACGCGACCGCGCCGGCGCCGATCCCCAGCGGCAGCAGCGAGCTGGTGCGGCGCCACGCCAGCGCCGCGCCGGCCAGCCCCGCGCCGATGAACAGCAGGTTGTGCCCGATGCCGAACGCCACGTCGAGGGCCGGCAGGGGCAGGGCGCTGACCTCGTCGCGCAGGTGGACGAGGTTGACGAGGGCGACGACAGCGACCACGACGGCGGCCGGCCGCAGGGCGTCGAGGCCGCGGCGGCGCAGGCCGGCGGCGGCGGGTGCGGTGAGCACCAGGCCGGCCAGCAGCCAGGTCCACCATGCCGGGCCGGGCTCCCAGCGCAGGCTGCCGGAGATCTCCAGCGCGCGCCCGTCGTAGGCGAAGGGGACGGTCCAGGTGTGGACCTCGCGCGGTGTGCCCGGGTCGTCGGCGATCACGGGCGGTGGGTCGGGCGCCATCCAGTGGGTGCGGTGGTCGTGCCAGGCGTAGCGGGGGGCGTCGGACAGCCGCTCCCAGTCGGGGGCGGCCTCGGGGTCGGCGCGGGGCGGCACGGCGACGTCGGCGTAGCGTTCCTCGTTCAGGTACGTCGCGGGGCTGTTGCGGTTGCGCTCGACGCCGTCGGGGCCGACCCGCAGGTAGGGCTCGCCGTCGTAGCCGAGGACGGTGAGGGGCTGCCCGCTGGTGTTCTCCACCTCGAGGTACTCGCCGCCGGGGTACAGCCACCAGCGCACCCCGTCGAGGTCGGGTACGTCGGTCAGGCGGCTGTCGAAGTTCGTGGCACTCGACGCGCGGATGTGCGCGAGTGCGGGGCCCGCGGTCGCGACGACGAGCATGACGGCGGCCGCGAGCGTGGTCGCGAGCCGGGCGGCGGCGGACCCGGCCCCCGGAGGCGTCCACGTCCGCGGCGCGGCGGCCGTGCTCATACCCCGGCGGGCGGCAGCGCCTGGTCGAGGACGAGCGCCAACGACAGCGCGCCGAGGTAGGTGATGGAGAACGTGAACAGCGGCCGGGCGGTGCGCGGCGTGGGATCGGCGCGGAACCCGGCGGCCCGGCCGAGGAACAGCGCACCGAGGCAGGACGCGGCGACCAGGTACAGCCAGCCAACGGCCGGGTCGACCAGCGGCAGCGCCAGCGACGCCACCACGGTCGCCACGGCGTAGCGCAGGCTGCGCCGGGCGGTCTCGGGGCGCCCGGCCACGACCGGCAGCATGGGCACGGTGGCAGCGGCGTAGTCCCGCTCGCAGACGACCGCCAGCGCCCAGAAGTGCGGCGGGGTCCACAGGAACACCACGGCGAACAGCAGCCAGGCCGCAGGTGACAGGCTGCCGGTGACCGCGGCCCAGCCGACCAGCGCCGGCACCGCGCCCGCCGCGCCGCCGATGACGATGTTGTGCACCGTGCGGCGCTTGAGCCAGACCGTGTAGACGAGGACGTAGAAGACCATGCCGGCCGTGGTCAGCACCGCCGGCAGCGGCCCGACCAGCACCCACAGCCACGTCGGACCGGCCACGGCGAGCACGGCGCCGAACACCAGCGCCCGGGCGGGGCTGACCGCACCCGCGGGCAGCGGGCGGCTGCGGGTGCGGCCCATGAGCCCGTCGATGTCGCGGTCCCAGACCATGTTGAAGGTGTTGGCGGCCCCGGCCGTCAGCGTGCCACCGACCAGCGTGGCGAGCAGCAGCCACCCCCCGGGCCAGCCGCGGGCGGCGAGGAACATCGCCGGCACGGTCGTCACGAGCAGCAGCTCGACGATGCGGGGTTTGGTCAGCGCGACGTAGGGACGCGCGCGCTGCCACACACCGGCGACCGGCGGGGCGCTGCGCAGCTGCGCGAGCGCCGCGCTCATGATCGGTGACCTACCGCTGCGCTGCTTGAGGGCATGTCCCGGTGCCCTACCGCTGCGCTGCTTGAGGGCATGTCCCGGTGCCCTACCGCTGCGCTGCTTGAGGGCATGTCCCGGTGCCCTACCGCTACGCTGCTTGAGGGCATGTCAGCCCACCGGCCACAGCCGGGCGATGTTGAAGTGCGCAAGCGCGTACATCACGACGAACCAGGCGAGGAAGATGAACACGAGCGTGACCGTGCCCGGTGCCTCGAAGTTGCGCCAGCTGATCTTGCGGTCGTGCGGCTCGTGGCCGCCGATGAGGCTGTGCCCGTCCGCGGCCACCATCGTGGGGGCGGGCAGGCCACGCTCGCGCTCCTGCGCGCCGTAGGCGAGCACGAGCCCGACGTCGGGCCGGTCGACCACCTTGCCGGCGAACAGCGTGGCGAGCATGACGTAGATGAACATCGCCCCGCCGACCACGGCGATGAGCGCGCCGATCAGCACGGCCCACATGGCCAGCTGCGGCCCGGTCTGGATGAACGAGTCCGTCGGTAGCGGAGCGGCCTGGTAGCTCAGATCGGCGGAGCGGCGGGGGACGCCGTAGAAGCCGGCGCGGATCATGCCGAGCGAGAACAGCGCCACCCCGGCGAAGAACACGTACGGCTGCAAGCGGGCCACGGCCACGCCGACGAGGTTGCGCCGGGACAGCAGCGGCAGCAGGTAGTAGGCGATGCCCATGAACGCCAGCGTGGCGCCGGCGACGACGGTGCCGTGGAAGTGGCCGGGCACGAACAGCGTGTTGTGCACCAGCATGTTCATCTGCATGCTGCTCATGATCACGCCGGTGACCCCGCCGATGAAGCCGAAGAACACCAGCGACAGCACCAGCGAGGAGAACCCCGGCTCCTTCCACGGCGCGCGGACGAGCCACTGGAACAGGCCCTTGGTGAACCCGTGGCGCTCGCGTTGGGCAACCTCGATCGCCGACGGGATGCAGAAGGCGTGGATGAGGCTGGCGAGCACCGCCAGGTACAGCAGGTAGCTGGTGTTCATCAGCCGGTGGCTCGTCCCCAGGCCCGGGTCGACCAGCAGATGGTGCACGGCGCCGAGGTGGATGAAGGCGATCAGCAGCAGGAACGCAAGGCGGCTCAGGCTCTCGCTGATGGTGCGACCCCCGACCGTGAAGCCGACCAGGGCGTACCACACCGCGACCATCGCCGCGAGGTTGACCTGCTGGGCGCCGTGGCCGATGCCCCAGAAGAACATGCGGTAGAACGCCGGGTCGACGTTCTCGACCAGGCCGACCGACCACAGGAACAAGCTGACGTAGGCCACCGCGCCGGTGCCCAGCGAGTACACGGCGATGATCGCGGCGGCGGCGAGCCCGTACACCACCAGCGGCAGGGACCCCCGGTGGTAGCCCTCGCGCTTCGCGGCGACGACGTTGACGAAGAAGATGGCCACGGCGATGAGCACGCCCACCGCGACGAGGATCACCCCGAGGTAGAACAGCGGGTTGGCCTCCATCGGCGGATACGCGGTGAACATGACCGTGGCCTGGCCCGCCAGCATCATCCCAGTGGCCAGCAGCACCCCGAGCACCATCATCCCGAACGCGGTCCAGGCGACCTTGACGAGGCGCATCGGGGCGTTGAGGAGCATGGTCGAGCCCCAGTACAGCGCCGCCACCTCGAACAGCAGCATCCAGAACAGCAGCATGGCCGCGCCGTGCGCGGCCACGAGCCGGTACCACCAGTCGTCGTTGATGAACTGCACCGCCTCGACCCGCTGGATCGCGATGAGCAGCGCCATGAGGCCGCCGATGGCCAGCAGGACGACCGCGCCGACGGCGTGGGCCAGCGCCAGCTGGCGGCCGTGCCGCTCGATGCGGAAGTGGGTGGCCTCGCAGGCGAGGAAGTCACGGGCCGGGGCTTCAGCCGCCACAGGAGCGCTCCTTGGTCGTCAGTCGACCACGACGATGCGGCCGGTCATCACGTGGTGGCCGAGGCCGCAGAACTCGTTGCACACCAAGGAGAACTCGCCCGTCTCCTCGGGGGTGAGGCGGATCACGTAGAGGTAGCCGGGCAGCACCTGGAAGTTGTAGCTCGTGCCCAGCTTCAGCAGCGACAGGCCATGCTGGACGTCGGTGGATGACACCAGCAGCCGGTAGGTCTCGCCGCGCTGCAGCTGCAGCACCGGGCGGAACTGGAACATCATCGCCTGCAGGTAGGCGTCCTCGCCGGGCATCGGCTCCACGACCGGCACGCCGCCCTCTTCGCCGATCTGCCGCGCCTCGACGAACGCGTCCACCTCGGACTGGAAGGTCGCCTGGTCCACGCGGTAGGACTCGACCGGGATGCGCTGCTCGCCGAGCGCCTGCCAGGCGACCATCGCGGTGAACATCACGAGGCACTACACGAACGCCACGGTCAGCCACAGGCGCTCATCGGGGCCGATGCGGCCCCACCACAGCCGGCGCGGCGCCAGCAGCGTGCTGAGCGGCTTCGCGCCCTTCGGCGGCGGTGCTGCGCTGTCCATGCTCGCTCCTTGGTCGCTAGCCGCCGCCCCAGGTGGGCAGCTCGGCGAGCTCCCACAGGCCCCACCCGAGGTAGAGGATTCCCGGGATCACCACCCCGAGCGCCAGGAGCACCCAGAGGTTGTCCAGCATCCGCTGCGGCCAGGACGGCTCCTGGTCGCCTGCGCCAGGAGTCCGTTCCGCCTCCGCGTCCACGCTGACCCCGATCCTCGTTGTGGCCGCTAAGGGATAGAGCACTCAGATTGGCACGTCAAGCATTTTCTCCCGCGTGTAAGGGGCGAAGGCCCCCCGTGGACAGGGCCCTTCGCCTGCTCATGCCCGCCGATCTATCCTGTATCGTATTACTCAACGATGATCTAATAAGTCATCGATAACTGTGACAAGGAGGTCACGATGCGATCCCGTACCGCTGTTTCCGCCCTGCTCGCCCTGTTGGTGCTGCTGCTCGCAGCGTGCGGCGGTGACGCGACCGCGGGGGACACCGCTGCCACCGCCGGCGACGGCGACAGCGTCGCGGTGGACGTGTCCATGCAGGACATGGAGTTCGTCCCCGACACCGTCGAGGTGCCGGCCGGCGCCACCGTCGAGTTCAACCTGACCAACGACGGCAACCTCGAGCACGACCTCGTCTTCGACGACGGCTCCGACAGCGGCGTCGTCGCCCCCGGCGGCAGCACGACGTTCGTCGCAGGGCCGTTCACGCAGGACACGGTCGGCTGGTGCGACGTGCCGGGCCACCGCGAGTCCGGCATGGAGCTCGAGATCATCGTCGCGGACTGACGATGCTGCTCGGTCTGGGTCGCCGGGGCCAGTACGCGGTGCGCCTCGCGCTCGAGCTCGCTCGCCGCTGGCCAGACGAGCGGGCGAAGGCCCGCGATCTCGCTGCGGCGACCGCGACGCCGGGCCCCTACGCCGCGCACGTGCTCGGTGACCTCGTGCGCGCCGGGCTGGTGCTGTCGACCGCCGGGCGCGCCGGCGGTTACGAGCTGGCGCGGCCACCCGGCGACATCTCCGTCCTCGCGGTGGTCGAGGCCGCCGGCGAGGGCGCCTGGTCGGGTGCGTGCGTGCTCACCGGCGCGCCCTGCACACCCGACACGCCCTGCGCCGTGCACAACTCCTGGAGTGACGCACGCCAAGCGTTCGCCGACCAGCTCGCCGCCGCCGACTTCTCCGGCTTGCTCACCGCCGACCAGCCTGAGGTGCCCTCATGATCCGCAACGCCACCCTACGCTGTGGGGCCACGACACCCGCCCCCGACGGGGCTGGGAGCGCCGCCGGTGCCGGTCGCGCTGACGGCGATGCTTCCGCCGGGGCTGGGCGCGCCGCCGCCGATCGTGCTGACGGCGACGGCGCCCCCGCAGACGGCGCGCGGCGTGCACCGCCGTTCGCCCACCTGCGGCCCACGCTGGCCATCGCGGCGGCCTACGGGGGCGCGGTCGTCGTGTGGCTGGCCGCCGGCGATGCGCTGCCTGGCGGGCGCTGGTTCGCCGTGCACCTGTTCACCCTCGGCGTGCTGTCGAACCTCATCCTGGCGCTCACCCACCACTTCGCCCGCACGCTGCTGCACGCCCCAGCACGCGCCAACGCCACCTGGCGCTTCGTGCTGCTCAACGCCGGCGCCCTGCTCGTGCTCGCGTTCCCGCCGAGCTGGCGCGTCCCCCTCGCCGTGGGTGCCGCCGCCACCAGCGGGGCGGTGCTGTGGCTCTACGTCGATCTGCGCCGGATGCGCAAGCAGGCACGTAACGAGCGCTTCGCGTTCGTCGTGCGTGCCTACGAGCGCGCCTGCTCGGCGTTCCTGCACGGTGCGTTGCTCGGCGCGCTGCTCGGCGTCGGCGTGCTCACCGGCGGCTGGTACGTGGCCGTGCGGCTCGCCCACCTGCACGTGCAGGTGCTCGGCTGGGGCGGCCTCGTGCTGCTCGCGACGGTCGTGTTCTTCGGTCCCACCGTGCTGCGCACCCGCATGCAGCCGGGCGCCGACCGCGCCGCCGTGCCGGCCCTGCGCCACGGGGCGACGGCGTTGACCGTCGCGGTGGTCGCCCTCATCCTGACCGGAGCGGGCGACCCCTTCGCCCTTCCTGCGCGGCTCCTCGCCGCCGCCGGCCTCGCCGGCTACGCCGCTGCGGCCACCGCGGTCTGCGTGCCCGTGCTGCGCG
>SKPY01000032.1 GCA_007119305.1 Nitriliruptorales bacterium | reverse complement strand
GCGCACCCGCTCCAGCGCTGCGGTCAGCTCGGCCAGCGCTGCACGCGTGGCGGCGAGCTCGGCCTGCGCGTGGAGGACCGCCCGGTCCAGCTCGGCGCGTCGCTCCGCCGACTCAGCGGCGTCCTCCTTCGCCGCCTCCAACCGATCCAGGACCGCGTCGGGTTCGCCGCCCGCTGCCGCGGGCCGCAGCCCCCCGGTGAGCAGCATGCCGAGCACGGCCACCACCGCCAGCGCGGCAGGCACCCCCCGTCGTCCCCAGCGAAGCGGCCGGGCCACCACACGACTCCTTCACACCCAAGCGCCCCCCGGGGCACAAGCCCGCTGCGCCGCGTGCTTCGCGCGGCAGCCGCGATGCACCAGGCGAAGCCCGTTGCACACGCCGCAGACACCCTGCCCACACGACCATCCGAGGTGGCCATCGGCTGCTGCGCCGCGTACCAGGTCAGGATACCCGAACGTGACAGGGCCGAGAACCAACGCGCGGTGGGCAGCAACGGCAGCGGACCCCCACCGGCCACGCCCCCAGCGCCCGGCGGGGCGGACGCGTCCCTACAGACGCACGGCAGCGTGGCCGGAGCGAGCGAACTCGTCGGCCACGTCCGCGGCGAGCTGGAGGTAGGCGTCCCGTGTTGCTCGGCGCAGCTCGAAGGGGCTGCTCTCCGCGCCGGCCGCCAGATGCGGGTCGAAGGGGATGCGCACCGTAGCGGCGCACCGTTGGCTGAAGTGACGCTCGATGCGTTCCACGTCGACCAGGCTGTGCCGGCGCACACCGTTGATCACCGCCACTGCGGAGGCCACAAGGCGCTCGAAGCCGTGCGACTCGAGCCAGTCAAGCGTGGAGGCGGCGACACGGGCGCCATCCAACGCCGGGGCCATCACCACCACGATCTGGTCGGCTTCCTTGAGGATGCCCTGGGTTCCCCCATCGAGGATGCCGGTGCCCGTGTCCAGGAGGATGACGTTGTAGTAGCGGTCGAGGAGCTCGATGGCGTTGTGGTAGTCGTCCTCGCCGAGCGCGTGGGTGATGCGCGGGTCGTCATCCGATGCGACGATCTCCAGACGCGTCGCCGCCTGCGAGGTGTAGCGGCGGATGTCGGCATAGCGCTGGATGCGCGCGGCGTCCTTCAGGACGTCGGTGATCGTGTGCGCCGACTCCCGCCGCACACGGTAGGCGAGGCTGCCGGCATCGGGGTTGCCGTCGAGGGCGACCACCCGATCCCCCCGGCCGCGTGCGAACGTGTGACCGAGCATCAGCGTCGTCGTGGTCTTGCCCACCCCGCCTTTGCGCGACAGCACCATGATGCGGCGCGATCCGCTGACCGGTGCCCGGACGCGGGCCGCCATCGCCCGCTCGCGCAGCTCTGCTCTGCCTGGCCCGAGGTTGAGCGCGCCGAACGTGCCCCGATAGAGCGCTCGACGCCAGCCGCGGCTGGGCGGCCTCGCCCCTGCTCGAAGGATGCGCTCGTCGGTGAAGTCCGCCGCGGTCATCCATGACACGGACAGCGCGTCGTGCTCGTCCCTGCGGTCGGCGAGGCGCTCGAGCCGGGTGGCGAGGCGGAGCGGGTCGTCGGGCTCATCCGTCGGGCCCGAGGACCCGGGGGCACGTGGCCGCGTCTCACCGCTGCGCGCCTCGGACATCCGCTCCCCTTTCAGGATGCGCCCTGGGTGCCAGTTAGACGCCTCTTGCTGGAACGTGTCAAGTGCATGCGGCGGTCGCTCGCAGCGGCCGGAGGCACCAGGCGCACGCACGCGACGCCTCACGGCGTGACCGCGCCGACGTCAAGCCTGCCCGGCGTCCCACAACCAGCGGCTCGCCTCGGCGAGCGCCGACTGCTTCAAGCGTCGACGTCCGAACGGGCGCACGGACACGCGCTGCCCGGCACCCGCAGCCGTGAACGCGCCCCCGCTGCGGGTGGCGGAGCGCCAGTCACCTTCGCGCATGGCGGCCGCATAGCAGCGCACGGCCATGCGTCGATGGCCCAGGCGCAGGGCCGTCCAGCCCATGCGCCGGCGCACCGCGGCACGGTCGGCGGTGATGCCGTAGCGGTCCGCGATCATGTCGACCTCCGCGAGCGCCCGAGCAGGGTCGAGCGCGGCCGCGAGCGCCGCAGCGTCGCGGTGCAGCCGGTAGGCCACGAGGGGCCGCGGAACGACGGCTGGCAGCCCGACCGCCGCCAGCCGGAGCCACAGGTCCCAGTCGGACAGGTGGCGCAGTGCCGTGTCGAAGCCGTCCACCTCGGCGAGCAGGTCAGCGCTCACCAGAAGGCCGGAGGCGCCGACCGACAGCGCGTTGTAGCGCGGGTAGCCGGCGGTGATCTCCTCGGGCGGCAGCTCGCCGCCCAGGACGTGCAGGGCGTGGTCGACGCTGACCGCGCCGGTGGTGGACCAGTGCCTGCGCTGGCGGAACATCGCCGCGAGCTGGGCGATCAGCTTATCAGGCGCCCACAGGTCGTCGTCGTCGAGGAACGCGATGTAGCGGCCCTGCGCCGCCGCGCTGCCCCGGTTGCGGGCCACGCTTGCGCCGAGTGCTCGCTCGTGGCGCACCACGCGCACCCGCGGGTCGCCGAGGCCCGCCACCCACTCCGCCGTGTGATCCGTGGAGCCGTCATCGACCACCACGGCCTCGAGATCCACGCCACGCTGCCAGCGGACCGTGCGCAGCGCCTGGCGCAGCAACCGTGCGCGGTTGCGCGTAGGGACGACGACCGACACGTCGGGCATGCTTGCGTGAGTCTACGGCGCAGGTGCCCGAGCGGTCACATGCGCCGGCGCCGCGTCAGAGCAGGTGCTCGAGCCCGACGGTGAGTCCGGGCAGCCCCGCTACCCGCTTGACGGCGAGCAGGACGCCCGGCATGAACGCCGTGCGGTCGATGGCGTCGTGGCGGATCTCGAGCGTCTGTCCTTGCCCGCCGAACAGGACGCGCTGGTGAGCCACGAGCCCGGGCAGGCGCACGCTGTGCACAGGGATGCCCGCGACGGCTCTGCCGCGCGCGGGCTCGTCCGCGGGTCCAGGCACGTCGGGCTGGTCCGCGCGCTCCCCGGCGATGAGCTCAGCGGTGCGCAACGCGGTGCCACTGGGCGCGTCGACCTTGCCGGGGTGGTGCAGCTCGGTGATCTCGCAGTGCGGCAGGTGGCGGGCGGCCTGCGCGGCGAACTGCATCATCAGCACCGCGCCGATGGCGAAGTTCGGGGCGACGACGCAGTGCGCGGGTCCCGTCTTGGCTTCGAGCTCGGCCAGGTCGTCGGCGGTCAGGCCCGTGGCCCCGACGACGACGTGGACGCCCCGCTCGAGCAGCCAGGCGCTGTTCGCCTTGACGCTGGCAGGGGTGGTGAACTCGATCGCGACGTCCGCGCCGGCGTCGAGCACGAGCTCGAGCCCGTCTCCCGATTCGACCTCTGCGACGAGGTCGCAGTCCGGGTCGGCGCGCACCGCCTCGCAGGTGACGGATCCCATCCGCCCCGCCGCACCGATGACCGCAACGCGCACCATGGCTTCAGGCGGCGTAGGGGGCGTAGTCGGACTCGCTCACCCCGTCGAGCGGCCCGACGACGGTGAGCGTGTAGGGCCCGGCGAGCAGCAGCTCGGCGACCTCGCGGACGTCGTCGTGGGTCACCTGCTCGATCGCGGCGACGATGCCGTCGAGGGACAGCAGCGGCGTCCCGGTCGCGAGGGCTTTGCCGAGACGGACCATCCGGCTGCCCGTGTCCTCGAGCGCCAGCACCATGGAGCCCGCGAGGCTGCTCTGCGCGCGCTCGAGCTCGGCGTCGTCGAGCCCGTCACGACGCAGCCGTTCGAGCTGCTCACGGATCACATCGAGCAGGGTGGACACCTTGCGGGGGCTCGTGCCCGCATACACCGCGAAGGAGCCGCTGTCGAGGTGCATGCCCTGGTAGCTGTAGGTCGTGTAGGCGAGGCCGCGGCGTTCCCGGATCTCCTGGAAGAGGCGGCTGGCCATCCCACCGCCCAGTGCCTGGTTCAAGACGCTCGCGGCGAAGCGCCGTGCGTCGGCGCGATGCAGGCCCGGTCCACCCAGGACGACATGGCACTGCTCCACCGGCTTGGGTTGCAGACGCACCCGCCCCTTGCGCACGAGGTCGGGGCGCGTCCGCGTGACGGTGGGGCCGCCGGCGGGCTCGGCTCCCTCGAGGGCGCGGCTCACCTCCCGGACGGCGTCTGCGTGGTCGAGGTGGCCGGTCGCGACGACGACGAGGTTCTCGGGCACGTAGTGGCGGCGGTAGTAGCCGTGCACCTGGTCGCGCTGCATCCCCGTGATGGACTCGCGGGTGCCGAGCACCTCACGTCCGAGCGGATGGCCGCAGAACAGCGTCTCCGCGAACACCGAGTGCACGAGATCCTCAGGGGTGTCGTGGTGCATGTAGATCTCTTCGAGCACCACGTCCCGCTCGGCGTCCACGTCGGCGGGCCGGATGCCGGCGCTTGTGATCATGTCACCGAGCAGGTCGATCGCCAGTGCGAGGTCGCGGTCGAGGGTGCGGGCGTAGAAGCAGGTGTACTCCTTGCCGGTGAACGCGTTGAGGTCGCCTCCGACCTCGTCGACGGCTTCTGCGATGTCGAGCGCGCTGCGCCGCGCGGTCCCCTTGAACAGCAGGTGCTCGAGGAAGTGGCTCGCGCCGATGACCGCGTCCTCCTCGTCGCGGGAGCCGACCGCGACCCAGCAGCCCACCGCCACGGAGCGCACCGCCGGCAGCGTCTCGGTCACCACCCTGACCCCCGACGGCAGGGTGGTCTGGTGGATGCCCTCCACGAGCTCGACGGTGCTCCCGTGCATGCGCTCGGATGGCATCAGCGACGCCGCCGCCGGCGGCGGCGGCCACCCTCCTCGTCGTCGCCGCCGTCCCCCTGGGGCTGGCGTTCGCGACCGTCGGCGCCCTCGTCAGCGCCGCGGGAACGGGTCCGGCTGCGCTGGCGTCGCTCGGTGGACGCAGGGGCAGCCGCTCGGGGATCTTCCTCGGCGGGTGGCGCCGCGGGGGCCTCCGACGGGGTGGCCTCGGCCTCCGCGCCAGGTCCCTCGACGAGCACGAGGGAGTACTTGTTGTCGCCTTTGATCTCGGCGATCTCCACCCAGAGCTTGTCGCCGATGGTGACGGCCTCGTCGGCGTGGTCGAGCCGCCTGCCCTGCGGCTTGGGCAGCTTCGAGATGTGCAGCAGGCCGTCCGCGCCCGGCGTGAGCGACACGAAGGCGCCAAAGTCGGCGGTCTTCACGACGGTGCCGTAGTAGCGCTCGCCCTGCTTGGGCAGCACCGGGTTCGCGATCGCCCTGACCCTGTCGAGGGCGAACTGCGCGGCGGTGTCGTCGGCCGCGTAGATCTTCACCACACCGCGACCGTCGGCGTCCTCGACGTCGATCTGCGCGCCGGACTCCTCGGTGATCTCGCGGATGATCTTGCCCTTCGGCCCGATCACCTCTCCGACCTTGTTCGCGGGGATGTACTCGACGAGCACGCGGGGGGCGTGCTTGTTCATCTCAGGCCGCGGCTCGGGGATGGCGTCGTGCATCACGTCGAGGATCTGCATGCGCGCCTCGCGGGCCTGGGCGAGCGCACTCGAAAGCACATCGGACGGGATGCCTGACAGCTTCGTGTCGAGCTGCAGCGCGGTCACGAACGCGCGCGTGCCGGCGACCTTGAAGTCCATGTCGCCGAAGGCGTCCTCGGCCCCGAGGATGTCGGTGAGCGTCGTGTACTTGCCATCCTCGGCGATGAGACCCATGGCGATGCCGGCGACCGGCGCGTGGATCGGCACGCCGGCGTCCATGAGCGCCAGGGTCGACGCGCACACGCTCGCCATCGACGTCGAGCCGTTCGACGACAGCACCTCGGACACGAGGCGCAGGGCGTAGGGGAACGCCTCCTCGTTCGGCACGACCGGCAGCACCGCCCGCTCGGCGAGCGCGCCGTGGCCGATCTCACGGCGCTTGGGGCCACGCATGAAGCCCGTCTCCCCGGTCGAGAACGGCGGGAAGTTGTAGTGGTGGATGTAGCGCTTCTCGGTGTCGGGGTCGATCGTGTCGATGCGCTGGGCCTCACGCGCCATCCCGAGGGTGAGGATGTTCAGCACCTGCGTCTCACCGCGCTGGAACAGCCCGGAGCCGTGCGCCCGCGGCAGCACACCGACGTCGGCCGACAGCTGGCGGATGTCCTTCGGGCCGCGACCGTCGATGCGCACGCCGTCGTTCACGACGCGCCGACGGATGAGCAGCTTCTCGAGTGCGCGGAAGGCGTTCTTGGCCTGCGCCTCGAGCTGCTCGTCGGTCACCTCGAGGTCACCCACATGCTCGAAGACCGCGTCGACCGCGGCCTCGCGCAGGGCGAGGGTCTTCGCGTTGCGCGTGCTCTTGTCGATCGTGTCGTCCGACAGCACGCTGCCCAGGTCGCCGGCGACGGCCTGCTCGACGGCGGCGTAGACACGCTCGTGGTAGTCGGGGTAGAGCGGATAATCGCCGCCGTCGCGGCGCGGAGCCTGCTCGGCGAACTCGAGCTGGAGGTCGCAGAGCTCGCGCAGGTAGCGGCGTGCCTCGGCGAGCGCGTCGCCGAGGACCTCCTCGGTCGGCTCGGCCCCGCCCGTCTCGATGATGTCGACGGCCTGCTCGGTGGCCTCCGCCTCGACCATCAGAATGTCGATCTCGCCCGAGTCGTGGTTGAGCCGGCCAGCGACGACGAGGTCGAAGACCGCCTCGGTGTCCAGGAAGTCGAAAGTGGGGAACGGCGTCCAACGGCCCTCGCGGTCCAGCGCCATCCGCAGGCCCGCGACCGGACCCTCGAACGGGATCCCGGCCAGCATCGTCGCCATCGACGCGCCGTTGATGGCGAGCACGTCGGGGGTGTGGACCTGATCCGCCGCGAGGGTGGTGATGAGGATCTGGATCTCGTTGCGCAAGCCGCCGTCGAGCGTCGGGCGCATCGGCCGGTCGACGAGGCGGCACGTGAGGATGGCGTTCTCGCTGGGCCGTCCCTCACGCTTGAAGAACCCGCCGGGGATCTTGCCGGCGGCGTACATCTTCTCTTCGTAGTCGACCGTGAGCGGCAGGAAGTCGAGATGCTCCTTCGGCCGGGCCGACGCGGTCGACGTGACGAGCAGCGTCGTCTCGCCAAGGTGCGCGACGACCGCTCCTCCAGCCTGGCCGGCGAGCTTGCCGGCCTCGAAGCGGATCTCCGCGTCGCCGATGCGGCGTACGGTCTCTACGGTTCCGAGCTTACCCATGGGGGTGCCTCCTTCCGGCGCGTGGCGCCGGTTCACGGGGCCCGAAGCGCAGTCCGACCGCGTTCGTCAGTTCCCAGTGGTCACGGCTGCGGCGGGCGCAGCCCTGGCCACTGACAACTGACCTCAACACGCCGGGCGTTCGTACCCCTGTCAATGACTTCTCGCGTGACTTCTCGCGGGCTCTTCGCGAAACGTGCGACGCCGAGCCCTTCCGGCTCGGCGTGTCGTCAGCGGCGCAGGCCAAGGCGCTGGATCAGCGACCGGTAGCGCTCGACGTCGGTGCGCTGAAGGTAGTTCAGCAGGCGGCGGCGGCGCCCCACGAGCTGCAGCAGCCCCCGACGGGAGTGGTGATCGTGCTTGTGCGTCTTCAGGTGCTCGGTCAGGTGGTTGATCCGAGCGGTGAGCAGCGCGACCTGCACTTCCGGCGAACCGGTGTCGCCGTCCTCGGTCGCGTACTCCTTGATGAGCTCATCCTTGTTCGGGATGACAGCCTTGGCCAACGTCTCTCTCCTCCAACGGTCACGGTCCCGGCGGGTGGACGGGGAGCCCGAACGGTCGGGCTGGCGTCGGGGACCACGTCGGGCGTTGCGGTCCTCCTCGCCGCGCGCGTCGCGGGCGGCGGCACCCGGAACCGGGCACGACTCACCACCGTCACGGTCGACGGCGGTGCCAGTCTGCCACGCCGTGTGGAGCCCGACAAGCGCGCCGCGCGGCCGAAGCGCGGGTCAACATCGACCGCCTGCGTGCCGATACCCTCGCTGTGACCACCTGCGCCCGACTGCTGCTCCTCGCCTGCGCCGTGCTCGTGCTCGCGGCGTGCACCGGCGCAAGCGCCGCGCCCGTGCCCGCCCCGCCGCCCTACGAGCCGCACCCGTCGATCGCCATCATCGACCGGCTCGCGGGCGCCGCCGGCGGCGTGCCCGAGGTCGTCGGACT
>SKPY01000512.1 GCA_007119305.1 Nitriliruptorales bacterium | reverse complement strand
CGCCGGCCGCGCCGACCTCCACTCCGGGGTAGTACGTCGTCAGGATCTCCTCGTGGCTGCAGCCGAGCAGCGCCGCGCCCTGAGCGCCGTGCTGGCTCATCCCGACGCCGTGGCCCCAGCCACGTCCCAGCACCTGGAAGTCGCCTTCGGGCACGTTCTCGTGCGGCGGCAGGTCGGCCCCGCCGGCGGGGAAGCAGCCCTGCGCGGCCGCCGGTGCGGGCACACCTGCGAGCACGCCCAGCGCAAGGCCGAGCGCAAGCGTGAGTATCAGGACGAGACGATGCACATGTGCTCCTTCGTCCCGGGGACGATGTGGCCTCCGGGACTGATACGGATCGTCGCGTGCGGGAATCAGCGTCTTCTGCATCGACCTGCTGCGATAGCTCGAGCGCAGCGACCCCCGGACGAGAGTAGCGGACTCCGGCCGCGCCGGCCCGACGGCATGAGCGGGGGGGCACGTGTGCCAGCTCGGTACACCACGGCGGCCGGCTCGATCCGGGTTGTGGACAGCCGGCGAGCGGTCGGCGCTGCGCGGGTACGCTGCGGACCATGAGCGCCACGACCGGGATCAGCATCAGCGACTTCCTCGCCGGCGATTGGCCGCCCGACGCCCAACTCGTCGACGGCGAGGTGATCGTGAACGACCCGAGCTTCGAACACCAACGTATTGCCGGGCTCGTGTTCCGGCGACTTGCTGAGTGGGTCGACGCGGCGCCGGGACGTGGTTTGGCCGGGTTCGGCGGCAACTGGACGATCGCGCCGGGCAGCGTCTACAAGCCCGACGCCTGGTGGGTCGCCGACGCGCGCCGTCCGGACCCCGCCGCCGTGCGCAGCGACACGCCACCCGACCTCGTCGTCGAGGTCCGCTCGCCCGGAACCTGGGCGCTCGACCTCGGCCCGAAGCGCAGCGGATACGAGGCCAGCGGCGTCACCGAGCTGTGGCTCGTCGACCCCCCTGCCCGCAGCGTGCTCATCCACCGGCGCAGCCACGCCGACGTCGCGAACTTCGACGTCGCCGCCGAGGTCGGCCCCGGCGGCACCCTGACCACCCCGCTGCTCGACGGCTTCGCCCTGCCTATCGACGAGCTGTTCGCCGGCCGCTCCTGACCACGAAGGCCGCGTGTGAACGAAGACCCACCCGACCCGCCGCCGACCCACCCGGTCGGCCCGGTTCGTGTGCACGGCAACCGGTACCGCCGTTGAGGGGGCGTCGATGCGGCTGTCGGGGACGGGCGGTCGCCGGCGGCGCCGGTGGCGGTCGCGGTGGGCCCCGGCGAGCTGCCGGTTCGGCGAGGGCTGCCCCGGACGTCAGGCGTGGGCGTGGGTCTTGCCGCGGGCGAGGGTCCAGGCGGCGGCGGCGAGCACCCAGCCGACGAGGCCGAGGCGGATGAGGGGACGGGCTAGGCGGCGCCAGCTGCCCGCGTAGCGGCGGCCGAAGAAGCGGTCCAGGGAGCGCGCGTGCTCCACGATCATGCGGTAGCGTCGGCGCGAGACCGCCCCGCCGATGTCGTGGATGACCTCGGTGACGGGCGCGTAGGCCACCTTCCAGCCCGCCTGCCACAGGCGGTAGCACAGGTCGACGTCCTCGACGAACATGAAGTAGGCGGCGTCGAACCCGCCGAGCTGCTCGAACGCCGCACGGCGCACGGCGATGCAGCAGCCGCTGACCCAGTCCACCTCGCCCTCGCGGTCGTGGTCCCAGTCGGTGAGCCGGTAGGCCCGTGTCCAGGGGTTCGCGGGCCACCACAGGCCGAGCAGCGCGTGACCGATCGCCTGGCGCAGCGACGGGAACGCACGCACCGACAGCTGCACCCGCCCGTCGGGGAAGCGGATGCGGGGACCCACCGCTCCCACGTCCGGGTGGGACTGCAGGTACTCCCCCAGCGCCCGAGCGGCCGCGTGCTTGAAGCGGGTGTCGGCGTTGGCGAGGATCAGCACCTCGGCGCCGGTCTGCGCCACTCCCGCGTTCGCCGCCTGGCCGAACCCCACGTTGTCGAGCGCGATGCAGCGCACGCCCGGACGGGCAGCGGCCGCCTCGGCACTGCCGTCGGACGAGCCGGAGTCGACGACGAGGATCTCGTCGGCGCCCGCGTCCGCGAGCGAGTCGAGGCAGGCGAGCAGGTCGTCGCGGGTGTTGTGGTTGACGACGACGACCGCAACCGCGGGCCCCGCCGCGGCCTCGCCGCCGTCCGCCTCGGCAGCTGCGGCGCCCTCGCCGCCCTCGGGAGCGCTGGTCATCGGCCGACGCCTCAACCAGCGTCGAGCTCGGCGATGAAGCGCGTCAGCGAGTCCTGCCAGCGCGGCAGCGGCTGCAGACCGGCCAGCCGCGCGAAGCGGTTGTCGAGGACGCTGAACGCCGGCCGGGGGGCTGGCGCACCGAACGTCGCCGTGTCGATGGGCTCGACGTCCACGGCGAGGCCGGCCGCGCTGAAGACCGCCCGGGCGAACTCAAACCACGTGCAGTGGCCCTGGTTGGTCAGGTGGTAGGTGCCGTGGCGCCCCGTGACCGCCAGCCGGCGCAGCGCCGGTGCGAGGTCGAAGGTGAACGTGGGCGAGCCCGTCTGGTCGTCGACCACCGACACCTTCCCCCGCTCCCGCCCGAGGCGCAGCATGGTCTTCGCGAAGTTGCCGCCGTGCACGCCGTGGACCCAGCTGGTGCGCACGATGTAGTGGCGGGGCAGGGCCTGGCGGACGAGCTGCTCGCCGGCCTCCTTGCTCCGCCCGTACATGCACTGGGGGTTGGGCCTGTCGAACTCCGTGTAGGGCCGGCCCGCGCAGCCGTCGAAGACGTAGTCGGTGGACACATGCACCAGCGCCGCGTCGGCCAGCGCGCAGGCGCGCGCCACCCACCACGGGCCGAGCGCGTTGACGCGCCACGCGTGGTCGGCGTCGTCCTCGCAGGCGTCGACCTTCGTGAACGCGGCTGCGTGCACGACGAGGTCGGGGGCGTGGTCGCGCACCGCCGCGACCACGGCGGCCTCGTCGCTCACGTCGAGCGCCTGGCGGTCGAGCCCGGCCACATGGTCGGCGGCGAACGCTGCGACGAGGTCCGTGCCGAGCTGCCCGCCCGCGCCGGTGATGAGCACCCGCATCGGCTAGCCGCCTCGTGTGCGCGTGCCCTGGCGCCTGGAGGCGCCCCCCTGCTTCAGCGGCCGCCACCACCACTCGTGCTCGCGGTACCACGTGATCGTCGCGTCGAGCGCCTCCTCGAAGGTGTGCTCGGGCTTCCAGCCCAGCGCGCGGACGCGGGTCGCATCGACCGAGTAGCGCAGGTCGTGGCCCGGCCGGTCGGGGACGAACTCGATCGCGGCGTCGGCGGCCTCGCCCTCGAGGCCGAAGCGCGAAAGGATCGCGTAGGTGAGCTCCTTGTTGCTCATCTCGTTGCCGGCCCCGACGTTGTAGACCGCACCCGGCTCGCCCTGGGTGAGCACGAGCCACTGGGCGGCGCAGTTGTCGAGCACGTAGGTCCAGTCACGCACGTTGCGCCCGTCGCCGTACAGCGGGACGCTGCCCCCGTCGATGAGGTTGGTCACGAACAGCGGGATGACCTTCTCCGGGAAGTGGTAGGGCCCGAAGTTGTTCGCGGTCCGCGTCACCGTGATCGGGTAGCCATAGGTGGCCCCGTAGGCTCGCGCGAGCAGGTCCGCGGCCGCCTTCGACGCCGAGTACGGGCTGTTGGGCTCGAGCGCGTCGCCCTCGACGAACGCGCCGGGCTCCGCGATCGACCCGTACACCTCGTCGGTCGAGATGTGCAGGAAGCGCGGGATCTCCAGCCGCAGCGCCGCGTTGAACAGCGTGTTCGCGCCGACGACGTTGGCGAGCATGAACTCGTTCGCGCCGTCGATCGAGCGGTCGACGTGGCTCTCGGCGGCGAAGTTCACGACCGCGTCGTGGCCGGGCAGCACCTCGGCGAGCAGCTCCCCGTCGCAGATGTCGCCATGCACGAACGCGTAGCGCGGGTCGTCGGCGACGTCCCGGAGGCTCTCCGGGTTGCCGGCGTAGGTGAGCTTGTCGTAGTTCGTCACCGCGACGTCGGGCTGCCGCTCGAGCACGTGGCGGATGAAGTTGGAGCCGATGAACCCGGCCCCGCCGGTCACGAAGATGCGCATGGGATCCTCTCCTTGCAACGGTCGGTCCGGGGGCGGCCGGCGCACGCGGGGGGCGCGTCCGGCCTTGCCCCGGCGCTAGGCGCCCACGGTCGCAGGGGCGGTCTCGCGGGCGAACTGGCGCACGTAGGCGCCGTAGGTGGACTTGCCGAGGCCGTCGCCGAGCGCCGCGAGCTGGCCGTGGTCGATGTAGCCCATGCGGTAGGCGACCTCCTCGATGCACGCGATCCGCACGCCCTGGCGGTGCTCGAGGACCTGCACGAACTGGCCGGCCTCGAGCAGCGAGTCGTGCGTGCCGGTGTCGAGCCAGGCCATGCCGCGGCCGAGGTTGACGCACCGGGCGCGACCCTGCGCGAGGTAGCGGTTGTTCACGTCGGTGATCTCCAGCTCGCCGCGTGCGCTGGGGGCCAGGCCCTTGGCGATGTCGACGACCTGGTTGTCGTACAGGTACAGCCCGGTGATGGCGAGGTTGGACCTGGGCTGCGCCGGCTTCTCCTCGATCGACGCGACCCTGCCGTCCCCGTCGACCTCAGCGACGCCGTAGCGCTCCGGGTCGGCCACCGGGTAGCCGAACAGGGTGCAGCCGTCGAGGTCGGCCACCTCCTGCTGCAGGAGCTGCGAGAACCCGTGCCCGTAGAACAGGTTGTCGCCGAGCACGAGGCAGGCGTCGTCGTCACCCACGAAGTCCGCGCCGATGATGAACGCCTCGGCGAGACCGCGCGGTTCGGGCTGCTCGGCGTAGGCGAACGTCATCCCCAGGTCGCTGCCGTCGCCGAGCAGGCGCTCGAACAGCGGCAGGTCGACCGGGGTGGAGATCACGAGCACCTCTCGGATGCCGGCGAGCATGAGCACGGACAGCGGGTAGTAGACCATCGGCTTGTCGTAGACCGGCAGCAGCTGCTTGCTCACGACCTGGGTCGCCGGGTGCAGGCGGGTGCCGGCTCCGCCGGCCAGGATGATGCCTCTCACGGTGTCACTCCCCCTCGTCGTGGGTGGGGCTGGGTTGTGGCGGGGCGGCCTAGCGGCAGCGCTCGGCGGACGGCTCCGCCCCGACGTAGGTCTCCTCGGGCGCCGGGGACGGGGGGTCCGTCTCGTCCTGCGGCTCGTCCTGCGCCGTCGCGAAGGCGTCGGGGTCGAAGTCGGCGCCCAGCACGATGGTCAGCGGCTGGCCCTCGTCGCCGGGCTCGAGCGTGACGCCGCCGAGCTCGTCGGCGACCACCTCGGCCTCCTCGAGCTGCTCCTCAGCGTAGACGACCCGCGTCTCCGCGAACTCGAAGTGCTCGGCGTTGCCCGTCTCCGCCACGGTGAAGCCGCGCTCGGCGAGGACGCGGGCGGCGCGGTCAGCGCTGCCGGCGATCCCCGACCCGTTCAGCACCACGAGCGGGGGCACGTCCTCCACGGCCATCGGCCCCGGCTCCTGCGTGCCGAGGTCGCCGGGTGCAGCCTCGGCGTCGCGGAAGGCCCGGAACAACCGCTCGGCTTCGTCCTCGATCGCCACGACGAAGGAGGTCCCGTCGATCGTCCGCGGCACCGCGGGCACGGTGCGGGTGTCGAGCCGCTCGGGGTCGAGGTCGCGCAGGCTGAACGCGATCCGCCGCATCTGGCCGACGGTCAGCTCCCGGTCGGTGTCGACCGCGCGGGCCCCGGCGTCGATGAGCGCGTACAGGCGGGGCAGGTTGACGAGCGTGCCGACGCTGACCGCCTCGGTGACGACCTCGCGGGCGAACCGCTGCTGGCGGGCGATCCGCCCGAAGTCGCTGTCGATGCGGCGCGCGCGGACGAACCCGAGGGCCGTCGCGCCGTCCATGTCCACGCAGCCGCTCGGCAGGTCGATCCCGGCGTGCGCGTCCGCGAGCGGCTCGTCGAGGTAGAGGGTGACCCCGCCGAGCGCGTCGACGACCTCGATGAAGCCCGCGAAGTCCACCTGGACGTAGTGGTGGACGGGGATGCCCGTGAAGTCCACGATCGTGTCGACGAGGCAGGACGGGCCACCGACACCGTTGCGCTCGCCGATCCCGTAGGCCGCGTTGATGCGTCCCCGCGAGCCGTCGCACCGGGTCACGAGCAGGTCGCGGGGAAACGACAGCATGGCGACCTGCTCGCGGCGCGGGTCGAGCTGGACGAGGACGATCGAGTCGGTCCGCTCCCCCTCCTCCCGCTCGGTGCCGAGCCTGCGCAGCTGATCGTCGGTGAGCCCCTCCCGGCTGTCCGAGCCCACCACGAGGATGTTCAAGACCTCGGTGAGCTCCTCGGGCTCGGGCACGTCGTGCCCGGGCGCTGCCGGCGTCCCCGGCGTCTGCGGCGTCCCGGTCGTGCCCGGCGTCGCCAGCGAGGGGATGTCCACGCGCCCGACCTGCTGGGTGCCGTACCACAGCGTGCCGAGGATGCCCGCAAGGCCGAGCAGCGCCACGAGTCCGGCCCCGGCAGCGACGTACGCCAGGCGCCGGCGCCAGCGGTGGCCACCCTCCCCATGCAGGGGCGGTCCGTAGCGCTCGTCGAGCGAGTCGTGGTCGGCGGCCATCGCGCGCTACCTCTCGCGCACTAGCAGCGGTCCCCGGTGCGCTCGGTGCCGCGGAACGTGCGCTCCGCCGGGGCGTCGGCAGTGGGCTGCGGGGTCGGCTCGGCCTCGGCCGCCGGCGTCGGCCCGGCGTCGGGGCTCGCGGGGGTGGTGGGCGTCGCGGCGGGGGTGGGCTCGGTCGGGGTCGGCTCGGACTCCGGCTGGGGCGGCAGCAACGCCTCGAGCGCGGCGGCGTCGAGGTCCTCGCCCACGACGAGGGTGAGCGGCGGGCCGCCGCTCTCGTGGCGCACCTGGGCGCCGCCGAAGACGTCGGCGAGCACGCCGCCCTGCTCGTCCAGTCCGGTGCCGTGGATGACGGTGGTCACCGCCAGCGGCCTGTCGTCGGCGTTGTCGACGGCGGCGACGCGGAAGCCGCGCGCCTCGAGCAGCTCCGCGGCTGCGCCGGCGAGGCCGCTCGTGTGGGTGCCGTTTTGCACCACGACCGGCGGCACGTCGGCGGGCCCCAGGGGCTCGGGGTCGGGCTCGGGGTCGGGCTCGGGCTCGGGCTCTGGCTCTGGCTCGGCGACCGCGTCCTCCTCGGCGGGCCGCAGGACGCTGCCGTCGCGGAAGCTCGCGTACAGCGCCTCGGCCTCGGCCTCCACGGCCTCGACGTAGGCGGCGCCGTTGATCTCGGCGTGCTCGGCCGGGACGGTGTGGGTGAGCACCGACGACGAGGTGATGCTGCGCAGGCCCTGGGCGAGGTCGCGCATCTCACCGAGATCGAGGTGGTCGTCGGTGCGGACCGACTTGGCCGCCCGGTCGACGAGGGCGACCACGCGACGGGGGTTGGCGAGCGTGCCCACCCGGGTCACCTCGTCGAGGACCTCTTTCACGAAGCGCTGCTGGCGGGCGATCCGTCCGAAGTCGTCGTCGTAGCCCCGCGAGCGCACGAACCCCAGCGCCTGCTCGGGCGTGAGCGTGACACAGCCGGCCGGGATGTTCACGTGCGCCTTGCTGTCGATCATGGGCTCTTCGAAGTACATCGTGACGCCGCCGAGCGCGTCGAGCACCCGCAGGAACCCGCCGAAGTCGACTTCCACGAAGTGGTCGATCTCGATGCCGGTGACGTTCGCCACCGTCGCCACGAGGCAGGATTCGGGGCTCTTGCCGGCGTTCGACGCAACCGCATAGGCGGCGTTGATCCTGCCCGTCGAGCCGTCACACAACTCCACCCGCAGGTCACGGGGCAACGACATCAGCGCGGCGGCTCCGCCCCCGACCTGCATCTGCGCGAGCATGAGGGTGTCCGGGCGGCGTCCCTCGCGCCGGTCGGCGTCGGGCGCGACCCGCTGCTGCTGCTCGGCAGTCAGGGTGCCGGGGTTGTCGGTGCCGACGAGCAGCACGTTCATGATCTGGATCGTCTCACCGTCAGGCAGCGTCACGCTGCGCCGCTCGTCGGTGCGGGGCGCGATGCCCTCGATCGCGGTCTGCTCGAGGCTGGCCCGCCCGTGCAGGAGCAAGGCGCCGGCGCTCCCGACCGCAGCAAGGAGGAGGGCAAGGGCGCCGGCCACGACGACGCGGACGGCGCGGCGGCGGGGGCGCCCGCCGTCACCGGCTGGCGGCGCAGG
>SKPY01000252.1 GCA_007119305.1 Nitriliruptorales bacterium | reverse complement strand
GTGCTCGGCCACGGGCTGCGCGTACACCCCCTTGCCGCTCGTCCAGGTGTAGGCGGGGTCGAGCACGCCTGCCTCGACGTACGTCTCGATTCCCGCCCACGGCAGCTGCACCCAGCGCACGGTTGGCGCTATGGCGAGGGTGGCCTGCAGGCCGTCCGGGTCCGCCACAGCCGTCCACACGAGCGCCTCGGCCTCCTCTGGCGGCACGACCTGGGCGCCGCCGGCGCGGACCGCTTCGACGAGCCATGGCCTCGTGCCTACGGGCGCGACTGCGATGCGGCGCGTGTCTTCCACAACGGTCTCCTCGACGGCTCGTGCGGACGCGGCCGGAGGCTATCCGCCCCACGGCCACCCGACCGGACCGTCTGGACCCTACGCGAGATCGATGGCCCGCGCGTCGACGGCACCGATGCGCTCGCGGATCTCGTCCAGCACCGGCGGGGGGATGGCCGAATCGACCGCCATGGCGATCACCGCCTGTCCGCCTTGCTCGACGCGCCCGACCTGCATCGACGCGATGTTGACGTCGGCATCCCCGAGCCGCTGGCCGATCGCGCCGACGATGCCGGGCCGGTCGGTGTAGCGGAAGAACACCATGTGCTCGCTCGGCTCCATGTCGACCGGGAAGCCCCACACCTCCACGAGCCGCGGCTTGTTCTTCGGCCCGATGAGCGTGCCGGCGACGCGGGCATCGCCGAGGCGCAGGCGCACGAGCGACACGAAGTCCTCGAATGTCTCGCTGGACACCGTCGAGACCTTGAGGCCGCGCTCGGACGCGACGAGCGGGGCGTTCACGTAGGTGACCGGCTCGCTCACGACGCCGGTGAGCACCCCCTTCAGCGCCGCGAGGGTGAGCGCCTGGGTGTCCTCGCTCGCGATCTTGCCGTGGTACTCGACCACCAGCTCGCCCGCCTGGCCGGTGTGCAGGGCGGTGAGCAGCCTGCCGAGCTGCTCCACGAGCGGCATGAAGGGCTTGATGCCTTCGGGCACCGCTTGGGCGACCTGCACGTTGACGGCGCTAGGCACGAACTCCCCGGACAGGGCGAGCACCACCGCGTCGGCGACCATCGTGCCGGCCTTGTCCTGCGCCTCCGTGGTCGACGCGCCGAGGTGCGGGGTGACGACCACGTTGCCGAGCTCGAACAGCGGCGAGCCCGTCATCGGTTCGCTGCTGAAGACGTCGAGTGCCGCTCCGCCGATCCAACCCTCGACCAGCGCCCGATGCAGCGCCGCCTCGTCGACGATGCCGCCACGCGCGGTGTTGACGACGAGCGCGGTCGGCTTCATGTCGCGCAGCTGCACCTCGCCGATGATGCCGAGCGTGTCGCTCGTCTTGGGCAGGTGGACCGAGATGACGTCGGCCTGCCGGCACACCTCGTCGACCGTGGGCAGGAGCTGCACCCCCATGCGCACGGCCCGCTCGGTGGACACGAACGGGTCGTAGGCGGTCAGCTTCATGCCGAAGGCGCTGCAGCGCTGCGCCACGAGCGCCCCGACGCGTCCGAGGCCGAGGATGCCGAGGGTCTTGCCGTGCAGCTCCACCCCCTCGAACGCGCTGCGCTTCCACTGCCCTGCGCGCAGGCTCGCGTCGGCCGTGGGGATACGCCGTGCGAGGGCGAGCAGGAGCGCGACGGTGTGCTCAGCGGCCGAGATCACGTTCGACTGGGGCGCGTTGCAGACGATGATCCCCTTGGCGGTCGCGGCATCGACGTCGACGTTGTCCAGGCCGATCCCGGCTCGGGCGATGACCTTGAGGTTGTCGGCGGCGGCGATCACCTCCGCGTCGACGGTCGTCGCCGAGCGGATCACGAGCGCGTCGTACGCGCCGATGGCCTCGACGAGCGCGCTCTTGTCGAGGCCGGTGCGCAGGTCGACGTCGAAGCGCTCGGCGAGCGCGTCGAGACCCGCCTGCGCCAGGGGGTCGGCAACGAGGATCCTCATGCGTGCACGGCTCCAACAAGCGGGTGTGGTCGGGCAGCCCAATCGTAGGCGGGCGCCCTCGGGGGCGTGAATCGCGGACTCAGAGCGCCGCGGCGAGCGCCCCGCGGAAGCGCGCGATGTCGTCGTCGGTCGTGTAGACGTGCGGAGCGACCCGCAGCGATGACCCGCGCACGCTCACGTGGACGTCGGCGTCTGCGAGCCGGTCCGCGAGGTCCGCCGGCGCGTCCGCGGGCAGGCCGAGCCCCAGCACGTGGCCGGCGCGCCGTTCGGGCGGCGGCACCGCAAGCCCGACCTGGCCCGCAACCGCGCCGATCTCCTCGGTCCGCACCCGGGCGGTGGCGGCGATGCGCTCCACCCCCCATTCGGCGACGGCGCGCAGCGCGACGATGGCCATCGGCACGAGGATGAAGTTCGCGGCCTCGCCCACGTCGTAGCGGCGCCCGCCGGGACGGAACGCGTCGCGGTAGTCGACGAGGCGGGCGAAATCCTCGCTGCCCTCCCGTGTGGCCCATGCCTGCTCGAGCGGCACGCCGTCACGGCGCCATGGGGCCGCCCACAGGTAGGCGAGGCTGTAGGGGCCGAGC
This sequence comes from Nitriliruptorales bacterium, assembly GCA_007119305.1. Classification (GTDB taxonomy): domain Bacteria; phylum Actinomycetota; class Nitriliruptoria; order Euzebyales; family Egibacteraceae; genus SKPY01. Next base: position 5,743 of record SKPY01000252.1, on the reverse strand, counting down.
AGCGTCTTGTACCCGGCGGCGACGAGGAAGTCCGGCTGGATCCGGTGCACATCCAGCGGCAGCGCACCGAGGGACTGGCTTGCGTCGACGACGAGCGCGGCGCCGGCGGCCCGCGAGCGCTCACCGACGGCGGCCAGGTCGACCAGGGTGCCGTCGGTCCAGTGGCAGTGCGGCAGGGCCACGACCGCGACGCGGTCGTCGACGGCCTCGAGCACGCCGCGAGTCCAGTTGCCGTCGGGGGGGCGGGGCACGGTGACGAGCTCGGCCCCCACCGCCGCCGCTTTGGCGCGCCACGGGTAGACGTTGGAGGGGAACTGCTCGGCGAGGACGACGATGCGCTCGCCCTCGCGGACCGGCAGGTTGGCGGCTGCCAGTGAGATGCCGTAGCTCACCGCCGGGACGCACGCCACGCCGTCGGCGTCGGCCTCGCAGACGGACGCGAACAGCCCTCGCAGCTGCTCGAGGTCGTCGAAGAAGTCGGCGGGATGGACCTTCCACGGTGACGCCTTCCGCGCGACCGCCCGCTGGCCCGCCACCGTGACGTCGGTGAGCTGCGGTGCCATGTAGGCGTTGTTCAGATACGCGACGTCGCGCGGCAGGTCGAAGCGGTGCCGCTGGCTCGGCAGTGCTGCCGCGTCAGTCATCCTGGGGCAGCCAGCTCATCATCGCCCGGAGCTCGGCGCCGACCTGCTCGATGGGGTGCTCCGCCTGGCGGCGTCGGGACGCCGAGAAGAACGGGCGCCCGGCCTGGTTCTCAAGGATCCACTCCCGCGCGAACGAACCGTCTTGGACGCGCTCGAGCAGCGCCTGCATGCGCTGCTTCACGCCGTCGTCCACGACGAACGGACCCGACGCGTAGTCGCCGTACTCGGCGGTGTCGGACACCGAGTAGCGCATGCGCGCCAACCCGCCTTCGTAGAACAGGTCCACGATGAGCTTCAGCTCGTGGAGGCACTCGAAGTAGGCGACCTCGGGCTGGTAGCCGGCCTCCACGAGGATCTCGAAGCCCTTCTGCACGAGGCTGGACACGCCGCCGCAGAGCACCGCCTGCTCGCCGAACAAGTCCGTCTCGGTCTCCTCGGCGAACGTCGTCTCGATCACGCCGGCGCGCGTTGCCCCGATGCCCTTGGCGTAGGCGAGCGCGAGGTCGCGGGCCTGGCCGGTGGCATCCTGCTCGACCGCCAGCAGCGCGGGCACGCCGGTGCCTTCGGTGTAGGTGCGCCGCACGAGGTGGCCGGGCCCCTTCGGGGCCACCATGCAGACGTCGATGCCCTCAGGCGGGGTGATCTGGCCGTAGTGGACGTTGAACCCGTGGGAGAAGAACAGCGCGTTGCCCGCGTCCAGTCCGGGCGCGATCTCCTTCGTGTAGACCTCGGGTTGGACCGTGTCGGGCAACAGCACCATGACCAGGTCGCCCCGCTTGGCCGCCTCAGCCGTGGGCACCACCTCGAGACCCGCGGCCTTGGCGTCCGCCTCGCTGCGGGAGCCTTCGTAGAGCCCCACGACCACCGTCACCCCCGTCTCCGACAGGTTGCGGGCATGGGCATGACCCTGGGAGCCGTAACCGAGCACCGCGACGGTCTTGCCGTCGAGGAGCTCGAGCGCTGCGTCGTCGTCGTAGTACATCTTTGCCATCGGTTGATGTCCTTCCTGGGGGGCTACGCCGAGCGCTCGAGGCGCAGGGTTCGGCCTTCGGTGATGCTCTTGGAGCCGCGGCTGACCGCGATCATGCCGGAGCGCACGAGCTCGCGGATGCCGTAGGGCGACAGCAGCCGGATCATGGCCTCCAGCTTGTCGGGGGTGCCGGTGACCTCGACCGAGAGCGCGTCCGCGTCGACGTCCACGACCTTGGCGCGGAACACGTCGGTGATCTCGATGATCTCGCCGCGTTGGCCCGCCTCGGCCGAGACCTTGATGAGCGCGAGCTCGCGCTCGACGGCCAGCTCGGCGTCGAGCTCGACGATCTTCAGGATGTGCACGAGCTTGTTCAGCTGTTTGGTGACCTGCTCCAGCGACTGCGCTGCCGCATCGACGACGATCGTCATGCGCGACACGCCGTTCACCTCGGTGGGCCCCACGGCGAGCGAGTCGATGTTGAACCCGCGGCGGCTGAACAGCCCGGCGACGCGGGCGAGCACGCCGGGCTTGTCCTCGACGAGCACGGACAGGGTGTGCTTGGCCATCTGCTTTGTCCTCCCCGCCGCCGTCAGACGGCGTTCTTGCCCTCACGCATGTGCTCGGGCAACCCGGCGCCGCCGGGCTCGCCGGCGCCGCCCTTCGCCCCCGCGGCCGCCTGCTCGTACCACTCCGCGGCGGACTCGATGACGTGGTCGTTGCTGCCCCCGGCCGGCACCATCGGGAACACCTTCTCCGTCTGGTCCACGCGGAAGTCGACCAGCACCGGCACCTCGCCGACGCCGAACGCCTTGTCGAGCGTGCCCTCGACGTCCTCCGGCCGTTCGCAGCGCAGGCCGATGCAGCCGTAGGCCTCGGCAAGCTTCCTGAGGTCCGGGCAGTCGTAGCTGAGGTCGATCTGGCTGTAGCGCTGCTGGTAGAACAGCTCCTGCCACTGGCGGACCATCCCCAAAGCGCCGTTGTTGATGACGCAGAACACCACGGGGATCTGCTCGATGCGCGCGGTCGCCAGCTCCTGCAGCGTCATCTGGAAGCTGCCGTCGCCGTCGACCGCGACGACCGTGGCCTCGGGTCGCCCGACCTTCGCGCCGATCGCTGCGGGGACGCAGAAGCCCATGGTCCCAAGGCCGCCGGAGTTGATCCAGGTGCGGGGGCGCTCGTAGCGGATGTGCTGGCTCGCCCACATCTGGTGCTGGCCCACTCCGGTGACGACGATGCCGTCCATGTGCGCGAAGCGCTCGGCCAGCGCCCGCATGACGGTCTGCGGCTTCAGCGGGCCGTCGGCGGGCTGCTCGAACCGCAGGGGGTGGGCCCCCTGCCAGGCGCGCAGCTGCTCCCACCAGGGCGCCAGGTCGGGCTTGCTGGCCTCCCCGTGCAGGGCCTCCCGCAGGGCCTCGAGGATCTGACCGGCGACGACCCGGCAGTCACCCACGATGGGGACGTCGACCAGGCGGTTCTTGCCGATCTCGGCGGGGTCGATGTCGACGTGCACGACCCGCGCCTCGGGGGCGAAGGTCGCGAGCTCTCCGGTCACCCGGTCATCGAAGCGCGAGCCGAGGGCGATGAGCAGGTCGGAGCTCTGCATCGCGGTGATGGCGGTCCAGTGGCCGTGCATGCCTGGCATCCCGAGGCACAGCGGGTGACTGTCAGGGAACGCGCCACGGGCCATGAGCGTGGTGACGACGGGCAGGTCGAGCAGCTCTGCGAGCTGCCGCAGCTCGTCGTGGGCACCGGCCTTGATCACTCCCCCGCCCGCGTAGATCACCGGCCGCCGGGCGGACAGGATCTCCTGCGCGGCCTGCCGGACCATCTTCCCGTGTCCGCGCACCGTCGGCTTGTAGCCGGGCAGGTGCACGCGCTCGGGGTAGACGAACTCCGCGGTGGAGTTGAGCACGTCTTTGGGAAGGTCGAGCAGCACCGGGCCGGGGCGTCCGGTGGCCGCGATGTGGAAGGCCTCGGCGACAGCGCCGGGAATGCGCTCCGGGCTGGTCACCATCTCGTTGTGCTTCGTGATCGGCATCGTGATGCCGGTGAGATCCGCCTCCTGAAAGGCATCACCCCCCACTGCCGCGGTCGCGACCTGACCCGTGATCGCGACGAGGGGCACCGAGTCCATGTGCGCGTCCGCGATTGCGGTGACGAGGTTCGTCCCACCCGGGCCCGACGTGGCCATGGCCACGCCCACCCGCCCGGTGGCCTGGGCGTAGCCCTCGGCCATGTGGCCCGCGCCCTGCTCGTGGCGGGCAAGCACGTGGCGGATGGGTGAGTCGATGATCGGGTCGTAGGCAGGAAGGATGGCCCCGCCGGGATGACCGAACACGACCTCGACGCCCGCATGTTCGAGCGCCTTGATGATCGCCTGCGCGCCAGTGATCTTCATGGGTCCTCCAGCCTCCAGTGCCGGTCACCGCGGGGACGAAAAAGACCTCTCGCCTTCTGGCTGAGAGGTCTGCGCCTGGCGGCTACGTGCGGTGGACGCTCACGCCAGGCGCGCTCGAATGGCTACGAGCACGAGCGACGTGCGAAGGCTGTGCACCTGCTCCGCCACGTCATGCACCTCCATTCGGCTCGCTGCCGTGCGCGATCGTCCCCGAAGTGTAGTCCGCGCGGGGTCGGTGGTGTCAACTCGTGTCCGCACGCGCCCCTGTCGGCAGCGTGCGGCGGGCGTGGCGCGCCGGACGACTGGGCCTGTTCGGTCGACCCCCTCGACCCGGCCTGTTCGGTCGGCCCCCCTCGACCCGGCCCTGTACGGCCGTCCACAAAAAAAGTTCGGGTTGGGGGTTCAAACGAGCGGGGGGTGGGGCAGTATGGGAGCCATACCACGACGCACCATGCGGGGTGTGGGTTCCCGCCCCCTCACCCCGTAGACGGTGCCATACCTACACGAAGGGCCCGGGTTCCCGCCCCCGGGCCCTTCGTCTGCCCGCGTGTTCCGCAGCTGGCCGGGGCTCGGCTGCGCGTGGCCCCTCATGGCGTGGCGCCCGGTCACCGCACGCGCAGCGCCCAGACGTTGCGGCCCCCGCGCCCATGCCGGGATGCTCTACCGACGGCTGCGACGTCGCGTCAGCGAACGAGCCCGTGGCGCATCGCGATCACGACTGCCTGCACGCGGTCGCTGGCCTTGAGCTTCTGGTAGATGCGCGACAGGTGGCTCTTGACGGTCTCGTCGCCGAGTCCGAGCGCGACTGCGATCTCGTGGGTCGACTTGCCGGTGGCGAGCTCTTCCAGGACGTCCTGCTCACGGGGGGACAGCGGCTCGAGGCCCGCGTGCAACGCCAGCGGACCCACCCGTTCGAGGAACGGTCGCGTGACGTCGGGGTGCAGGAAGCCCTTGCCCGCCGCGATCGCCCGGACCGCCTGGACGAGCTCCTCGCGTCGCACGTTCTTGGGCAGGTACCCCGACACGCCGGCCGCGACAGCGCGGGTGACCGTGTCGTGATCGGTGAACATCGTGAGCGCGAGCGAGCGGGTGGGCAGCTTGCGGGCCTCGATCTCGCGCACGGCGGCGAGCCCGTCGAGACCTACGAGGTTGACATCGACGAGGGCTACTTCCGGTTGGAGGCGTTCGACGGCCTCGATGAGGCCCTCCCCCGAGTCGACGGTCTCGATCACCACCATGTCGTGTTCGAACCCGAGCATGGTGGCGACACCGTCGGCGACCACGCCGTGGTCCTCGGCGATCACGATGCGTATCGTGTCGGCCGCCTCGTCCAACTCGACGTCCCCGTCGACCGGTGTACCGAAGGCGTTCACAGCGGCACCTCCACCTGCACGGTCGTGCCCGCGCCGGATGCTGACACGACGTTGAAGCGTCCACGAGCAAGCTCGACCCGCTGCCGCATGAGCGCAAGGCCGTGATGGGCCTCGGCTACGGCGGCGGGATCGAACCCACACCCATCATCGCGCACTTCGAGGCGAATGTGCGCATCCGTGTCCGAAAGGCTCACGTTGACGTGGTCTGCGCTCGAGTGTCGCACGACGTTGGTGAGGCAGCCCCGCACCGTCTCGAGCAGCAGGATCTCGATCGCGAAGGGGATGGGCGGCAGCGCCTCGGGCGCGTGCAGCTCCCCCACCACACCGTGCTGCACCTTGACCTCGTCGAGCAGGG
>SKPY01000023.1 GCA_007119305.1 Nitriliruptorales bacterium | reverse complement strand
CCGATGCTCGCGTGACCGAGGCGCTCGGAGATCACCTTCACCTCGTGCCAGCCGCGCGCATGTGCCAGAGCAGCGGTCGCGTAGGTTGGCGAAGATCATGCGGACGGATGCGCGGGAGGCTCACGGGCTCGCGGTGCGCGTGGGCGACGTGGCATCTCCCAAAGCCTTGTGGAGGACGCCATGGACGTTGGCGACCGTCTTGGGGGGACCATCCCGTAGCCCTGACGCGATGCTTCCCGGCGGACACGACGGCGAGGTCCTGCAGGTCACCGACCCTCACGCCCACGGGATCTGGCGAATGTGCCGCGGGTCGGCGGACAAGCCGTGACCTTCGCCTCTGGCGCGTTCCGTGGTCGCGGCGAACGCTGGAGACGCTTACCGCTCGGACGAAGGAGTTGAGTCCGATGAGGCGTGCTGGCCGCCCCACGGGGCTGACGCTGGCCGGGATCGCGGCGGTCTCGGCGGCTGGCGCCGCGTCGTTGCTGCTCCTGGTCGGCTTCCTGCTGTGGGAACACCTCGGCTACCGGGAGGGCGAGGCGCTCATGAATCTGCTTGCCGCTGTCCTGGCGCTGCCGTTGCTCGCGCTTCCCGGTGTGGTGGTGGTGCTGGTGGCCGGCTGCCGCGGCTGGTGGCTCGGGCTTGGCGCCGTGCTGTCTGCGTTGCTCGCGGTCGGCGGGGCACTGGTTGCCGAGGTGGTCATCCCGGGGCGCAGCGGGCCGCTCGGGTTGTGGGCCGGCATGGTGCTCGGTTCACTGCTCGCGGTCCTGGTGGCTGGGCGCCTCGGCCGATCCGTCCACCCGCCACACCCGCTGCGCCTGTGATCCACAGGTGGATCGGCCGCCCCGGACGCGCTCCTGGGTCCGCACCGCTTCGGTAAGACGTCGGTGCTGCGACGGCTGGCGGCCGACCTCACCGGATTGCAGGCCAGGCTGCACCTGTCGCCGCGGCAGCGCCCTGACGCGCGCCCGCTCTACGCTGCGCTCGTTCGCATGCTCGTCAAGGTGGGCCGCCGCAGCCACCCTGGCAGCACCCGGCCGGTCGGCGGTCACCAAGCGCGCCTCAGCACGGGTACGCGCCCCCGGTCCGGTGCCGTCCATCCAGCCTCACCACGGTCCTGCGCCGTGTCGGGTGCCGGTGCCTGTCCACCAGCGCTCTTGCGGTCCAGCGTCGCGGTGCACGGGCTGGCCAGCGCACCGTGCACCGGGGACGCCCGTTCACTTGCTATGGCCGCGTCCCAGCTGGGTCACCCCGAGTCGGGCCACCGGACGCGCCACGGACGCGAAACGCACCATAGGGGATACCATATGCTCATGGCACGCAAGCAGGTGCTGGTTCAGCTCGACGACGATTTGGTCGCTCGCCTCGACGAGGTGGCCGAGCGCCGTGGCGTCAGCCGGTCTGAGATACTGCGCCGCGGCGCCCTCGCGCTGCTCGAGGCCGAAGAGCTGCGCGCAGCTGACGAGGCCCTCCAGGAGGCCTACCGCCGTGTCCCGCAGGACCCGGCGATCGTCGCAGCCGCCGCCCGGCTTGCTGCCCGCACGGCGCCCGAGTGGTAGCGCGCGGCGACATCATCTGGGCCGACCTCGGCGTCCCCGCCGGGCGCCGTCCGGTGTGCGTACTCACCCGCGAGGCGGCCATACCCGTGCTGAACACCGTGACCTGCGCACCGATCACCCGCACCGTCCGCGGCATCGCCTCCGTGGTCGAGGTGGGACCGGACCAGGGGCTTCCGGAGACGAGCGCGATCGTCTGCGACAACGTCCTCACCGTCCCGCAGGCTCAGCTTGACCCCGAACCCGTCGGCCGCCTCGACGACGTGCACCTCGCCTCCCTCGACCGCGCCCTCCGCTACGCGCTCGACATCCGCTACTGACCTCCCGGCGCTGGGTTCATAGCCTGCGCCGTCAACCGGTCGGATAGCCATCGCCCCAGCAGGAGGCGGGGTCCAGGTTCGCTGGCAGGCTGCCAAGGCGTTCGACTGCGGCGACCCAGCGGTCAACGACTGGCCGACTCCGTACGGGCCCCCGTGGACGACCTAGAGGGCGCGGTGCATGTAGGAGACGCAGACGGCGCCCTCGCCGGCGGCCGCGGCTACGCGCTTGACGGAGCCATAACGGTGCCCGAGGCGCAGCGCTCGGCCAGGATCGTCGCCAGCATGGCGGGCGCGCTGACCATCACGTCGTGGCAGGTGTCAACCTCCACCACCTCGTCGACCCGGCCGAGGTTGGCCATGCACGAACGCTGGGTGCGGGGCGGCAGCGCGCGGTCCCGGCGCGGGAGAATCCAGGTGCGCGGGACGGTCCCGGGAAGCCCGCTGCGGTCGACGGGCTCGTGGTAAAGGTTCGTCGCCTCCGCGCACAGCTGGTCGTAGACCAGCGTGCGCTGGGCGCGGGTCATGCCGTTGCAGAAGCACGCGCGGGCAAGCAGGCGCGGCGGCGGCTGCCGGATGCGGCCCGGGGGCAGCATCCGCTTCATGAGCCAGCGCAGGGGCCGCCCGGCGACCAGGTCCAGGTCGGTGGCGCCCTGGGGCGGGACGGCCGCGGCGATCAGCACGAGCCGGGCCACCCGGTCCGGGCCCAGGCGCTCGACGACCACCGGGGCGGTCAAGCCGCCCAGCGAGTGCGCCGCAACCACCACCTCACCCAGCCCGGCGCGGTCGATCTGCTCCACGACGCTGTCGACGCACGAGCGCAGCGTCACCTCCCGGAGCTCCGCCGGGCTCGCGCCACGGCCCGGCAGATCGACGGCGAGCACCTTCAGATCGGGCACCTGTCGTGCCAGCTCGCCTACGGTCGGCGCCCAGCAGCGTGCGGTGTGGAACGCCCCGTGAATGAGCACCAGGCCCGGCAACGCTGCGAGGGTGCGGTCAGCGCCCACCGGTTCACCCCTTGTGGTACGGCGCACACCGTGCACCACCGGCAGTGCGAGAGCGGTCGCGCCACCCCTCACCTTCTCGAACCGCGCCGCTCGCGGAAAGGGTCGAAAGTCCCGATCTCCCTGGTAGCCGTCCCGTCCGAGAACCGTGGGCGGACTCCAGATACGAGTACAAGCCCGGCAGCATCGGGGCTGCCTCACCGTGCGCGCGTGCTCTGGCTCATGACTCCAGGGCTTCCGCTGTTCGCCCGCTCCGGGACGCAACAAGCCGGGTCGAGTCCTGCCGTGCGGTCTGAGCCGTTCAGGCTACCGTGACGCGGAGGATCCACCCGTGCACCGCGGCGCTGGATGAACCCGACGGCGGCTGGCCGGTCCAGACCCTCGTCGAGCACGAAGGATCGGGTCATGAGCTTTCCGCCAGCTCCGAGACGACGTCCTCGAACCCGTCCGAGCGCCCATCGAACACCGTCAGGTAGGTGATCCCCAGCTGTTGCCGATAGCGTCGGATCTGCTCGCTGACCTCCGCGACGGTGCCGAGCAGCAGGAACGGGCAGTCCAGCAGGTCCGCGGGCGCGGCTTGCCAGCCACGCTCGGCGACGAGCTGATGGGCCGCCTTCTCCCGGTCGGGGGTGATGAGCACCATCTGCACGAGCACGCTGAGCTCGAGCTCGCCAAAGCGTGGGCCAGCCGCCTGCTCCACGACCGCGATCCGGTCGGCGAGGCCACCGACGGAGAAGTGCGACAGCGTCGGTCTTGTGCCGCCCTCCAACGGCAGGAACCCCGTGAACTGCACGATGTCGGCGTGCCGCGCTGCCGCGCGCAGCAACCGCGTCCCGGTGCCGCCGATGAGCAGCGGCAGCTCAGCACCCTGCGGCGGCTGGGGCTCGAGCCGGTGGCGTTCCAGACGGTAGTGCGCACCCTGGTGTGAGACCGTCTCGCCGGCGAACAACCGGCGCAGGATCTCGGCCGCTTCCGCCAGACGTGCGATCCGATGCGCGGGCGGGTCGAAGGGCAGGCCGATTGCGTCGTACTCCGCGCGCATGTGGCCGGCCCCCAGGCCAAGCTCCACCCGCCCCCCGCTGAGCGCGTCAACGGTCGCGATCTCCTGCGCGAGCACACCGGGGTGACGGAAGTCGTTGTTCAGCACCAGCGTGCCGACGCGGACGCGGTCGCTCACGGCAGCAGCAGCCCCAAGTCGCACCAGCGGGCCGGGCATGCCGAGATGATCGGCGAACAGCAGCGTCGCGTATCCGGCCGCTTCGGCGCGACGAACCATCGCGGGCCACTGCGCGGCCTCCACGTCTCGAGCGGACAATCCGAACCGCAACCGCTTCACCCGGCCACCTCCTCGCTGCGCCTGCTGCCGTGCGACAAGCCTGCACGAAGTCTGCCTCGCGGGTTGCGGCGTGGTTCTCGCCGGGCGGGGCCGCCGCAACCGCTCTCGGGTTGCTGTCTCGGGTTTGCGTGCTTTGCCAGCGGGCAAGGAAGTCCGGCGACGGCGAAAGGATGGCGCGCGCAGTGGGCAGGTTCGAGCTCATCACGCGCCTGCGCACGTCGCGCATGCGGCGCGCGCTGGCAAAGCTGCAGGATCGTCCCCTCAACTTCTGGGCCGGCGCGGCGCCTGATGCATCAGGGCACGGGTGGACGGTCGACCACTACCGCCAGCCGCTGCCGCCTGAGCCGCCCGGCGCGCCGACACCGGGCGGCAGCTGGACGATCGCGCAGCGATTGCTACGCGACTACGCGTTCGCCGACCCGAGGATCGTGCGCGCGGTGTTCGACCCCGAGCAGCCCCTGGAAGGCCGCGACATGCTCCTGCAGGGGCGCTTCCTCGGCTTGCGCTTTCACCTGGGCGTGCGCGTGGGCGGAGTCGTCGACACCCAACGGGAGATCGACGGGCGGCGCGTCCAGGTGTGGGGCTGGGACTACAAGACGCTCGAGGGGCATCTTGAAGCCGGTCAGATGGACTACGAGGTTCGCAAGTGGGTTGATACCGGCGAGGTGGAGTTCCACATCCGCCGTGCCGCGCGCACCGGGGAGATCCCCAACCCGCTCGTGCGGCTGGGTTGGACGCTCTTCGGCCGGTTCATGCAGGTGCGTTTCGCGCGGCGCGCTTGCGCCCGGATGCAGGCGCTGGTCGTGAGCGCGCTCGAGCGGGCGTCGGTCGCCCGGCCTGCCGCGCACCCGACCGCCTCGCCCCAGCGGGTGTTCCGCTTCCGCTTTCACCCGCTGTACCGCGTCGCTGCAGGGTGGTTTGGAGTCCGGCCGGCTCGTGCCTGGGTGACGGTCGGTGGTGGGCGGCTGCAGGCGCGGTTCGGGCCCTGGTTCGTCGACACGCCGCTCGTCAACGTCGTCGGCTGGGAGACGACCGGCCCCTACTCCCGCCTCAAGACCATCGGGCCGGCCCACCTCTCGCTCGCCGACCGTGGCCTCACGTTCGCGACGAATCGCGAGCGGGGTCTTTGCATCCGCTTCCGGGAGCCGGTCGGCGGCATCGACCCGAGGCACCGCCTGCGTCACCCTGGGCTGACTGTCACCGTAGCTGATGTCGCGGGCCTGGCCGCGGCGCTCCGCGAGCTGTCAGGCGCGCCGGTCTGACAAGTGAATGCGACCCAAGCGCCAGCGCCGCGGTCGCATTCTCCGTATATCCGGTTGTGGCGGTCGCGCCAGCGACCGTCATGGAGGTGCTGACACCGGCCTTGCGTAACGGCGGGTGTGGATGTGCACGCCGTCGCGCAGCCGGCCCCCGGCGAGCTTGCCGGCACGCTCGCAGTAGTGCGTCCACATGTGCAGCTGCATCTCTTTGATGATCCGCACGCGGCTGTAGAGCAGATCCGAGAGCCGGCTCCCCGCTGTGGTCCAGGATTCGATCTCGAAGCGGAGCTGCTCGCCGTCGTCTCGGGCTCGGAACTCGATCTGCCCGGCCTCCAGGTGGCCGCGCAAGGTCGCGAACCGGTACGAGTCCGGGCCCCGGTGAACGACCCGAACCGGCCCGTCCCAGGGGCCCGGCATGCGCACGACGAACTCGTCGCCGACTGCGAGAAGCCCCTTCTCCCCCACCGTCTTGCGGAAGCTCGCGACCTCGACGGGCGCCGGCCGGTTCGGGTCCTCCGCGATCCGGCCGATGAGCTCGTTGGCCGACAGCTGCGGCTGCTCGATGGTAGTGCCGTAGCAGCGATGGTAGACGGGGCCGACGCCGTCCTCGAGCCGCTGGAGCCGGTCGTCGTGGAAGGTGGCGTCGATCGTCGGGCCGCAGTCATCCGGGCCGCCGTCCTCGTCGAGACGGTGCAGCGGTGTGATGCGCCACAGATAGCGCCAGGATGCGAACGCCATGCCGGCGGGCCAGCGCAGCACGATGCCGACAGCACGCGCCCTGTTTGCCAGTGCTGCCATCTCTCCCCCTCGGTGCCGGGTCATGCGGTTGGTGCAGGACCGTGCGATTCTGGGTACCCAACAACGGTCCGGTCGCAACGCGCAGGCCCGCAACGGCAAGGAGTCCGCATGCCCGTCAAAGTGCTGCAGGCGCTCGGCATCCGGAGCTGGCATCTGCAGAGCGCGTCCCTCGGCTCGATCGTGCTCTGCCTGGCCTTGTGGATACGCGCCAAGACCGTCGATCAGACACGCCGCGGCAACGCGGAGCGGCGCGCCATCTTCGTCGGTCTTTGGCCACCGACCATCTGGCTGATCAGCGAGGAGCTCGAGCGTCACGAATAGTCCGCCGGCAGCACCGTCCCACCGCGGCGATCCCCTTGTGCGCGCGGGCGGCGATTGGACGCCTCCACGTCTGAAAGCGAGTACCGTATGGCAGGTGGGTGACTGACGGGATCCGGGTCGTGGGCGTGGTCGCGACCCTGCCGGACTCGAAGGGCCGGAGCGCCATGAACGACCCTGCTGCCGAACCCGTGCGCGTGGTGCTGGCCGAGGACAGCTACCTCGTGCGCGAGGGCATCAAGCTGCTCGTCGAGGCCACGGACGACATCACGCTCGTCGCCGACTGCGCAGACCTGCAAGGCCTGCTCGACGCCGTCGACCAGCACCACCCCGACGTCGTGCTCACCGACATCCGGATGCCCCCCACCAACACCGACGAGGGGATTCGCGCCGCGGAGACGCTCCGAGAGCGCCACCCAGACATCGGCGTGGTCGTGCTCTCGCAGTACATCGAACCTGCCTGGGCCCTGCAGCTTCTGGGACAGGGCTCGGAGGGGCGGGGCTACCTGCTCAAGGAGCGCGTCGGTGATCTCGACGAGCTCACCCGGGCCATCCGCACCGTCGCCAGGGGCGGGTCTGTCATCGACCCGAAGGTCGTGGACGCGCTCGTCGAAGCGCGCATGCAGCGCAAGGAATCGGTGCTGGCGCGGCTGACCGCGCGCGAGCTGGAGGTGCTGGGTGAGATCGCCCAGGGCAAGAACAACGCGGGCATCGCCGCAGAGCTCGTGCTGTCGGAGCGTGCGGTGGAGAAGCACATCAACTCGATCTTCGCCAAGCTCGACCTCGCGGCGGTGGGGGACGAGTACGTCCACCGGCGGGTGCGCGCCGTGCTGCTCTACCTCGCCGAGCGGGGTTGAGCAACGGTGGTGCTGACCACACCTCCGTTCTAGGTGGCTCCTGGCTCCCGTGAGCACGTCAGCGGAGGCACGATGTCTCCGTGACAGCGAACAGGGCTCCAACCACCCGCGTCGTCATCGTCGACGACCAGGCCGCGTTTCGCTCGGCGGCCAGGCTCGTCGTCGAGATGTCCGACGGGTTCGAAGTCGTCGGTGAGGCTGAGTCCGGCGAGGGGGCGGTCGCGATGGTGACCGCCCTGGGCCCGGACCTCGTGCTCATGGACGTGAACCTTCCCGGCATCGACGGGCTGGAGGCCACCCGGCGGATCGTCGCGTCGGGATCGCCGGCGCGCATCCTGGTGCTGTCGACCTACTCGGCGGCGGAGTACGAGTCCGCCGCTGCTGATGCCGGCGCGGTCGGCTTCGTGCCGAAGGACGACTTCGGACCGGACGCCCTGGCCGACTCGGTGGCACGGTAAGCGCGGGGCCCTCAGGCGGTGACCGGGTCGCTGTGCACGGCCAGGGTGCGCTCCACGACGGGGATCGAGCCGTGCACCCGTACGCCACCGCCGCTGGTCGCGTCGATCGTCAACGTCCCCCCGAGCGCATCGAGGCGATCGGCCATGTTCGTCAGCCCCAGGCTCCCCGAGACGGCGTGCGGGTCGAACCCGCGTCCGTCGTCGGCAACAGCGAACTCCAGCTCGCTGCCCCGCACGGCGAGGGTGATCGCGAAGTGGGTCGCGTGGGCGTGGGCGAGCGTGTTGCGCAGCGCCTCGAGGACGCAGAAGTACACGGTGGCCTCGACCTCGCGGTCGTAGCGCCCCACCCCCTCGGCCGTCAGGCTGACCGGGATCGGCGCCTTCTGCGCCTGGGACGCCAGGGCCCGCTCGAGGCCCTCGGCCTCGAGCAGCGGCGGATAGATCCCGCGGGCGAGCGACCGCAAGGTGTCGACTGCCTCGTCAGCGGCCGTCGTGAGGCCCTCGAGCAGCGCGCGCACCTCGTCGCCGGCGTCCTCCTTGCCGGCGATCGTGCGGGCGAGCCCGAGCTTGACCTTCAGCGCCACGAGCTGCTGCTGTGCGCCGTCGTGGAGGTTGCGCTCGAGCCTGCGGCGAGCCTCGTCCTGCGCGGCGACGAGCCGTCGCCGTGATGCGCGCAGCTCCTCGACCCGGGCACGCAGGCGAGCCCGCAGGCGGGTGTGGCCGAGCACGAGGGCCGCCTGACCGGCCATCTCGGCGAGCAGCCGGCGCTCGTGCGGGGACAAGGGCTCGTCGCGCGGCCGCTCGATGGACAACGCGCCGAGTAGCTCAGCGTCGAGCCGCACGAGCTCGAGCTTCCTCGCACCCTGGGTGTCTGCGACTGCGGCCTCGGCTGGGAGCTCGGGGTGCTCGGCATGGCTCGGCGCCGCGTGCGGCGGCGCGCAGGCCGCGGCGCGCAACACGCCGTCGTCATGCACCCACAGGGTCGCGTGCGTCGCGCCCGTGCCGTCGGCGAGCAGCGCGGCCATCGCCGCCAGCTGGTCGTCGGCGGCGCCAGCGGACCCGAGCTCGTCGGAGATCGCGGCGAGCACCTCGTATGGGGTGGCGCGCCGGCCGTAGACGGCGACGTTCGCCCAGTGCTGGACGCGTGCGCGCACCGGCTCGAACGCGGCAGCCACGAGCGCGGTGGCCCCGACGGTGAGCAGGAGATTCGTGCGGTCCCCGATCAGCGTGCCCACCCCGACGACGAGCCCCACGTACAGCGCGGTGATGAACACCGCGAGCAGCCCGAACACGATCGTCCGGTTGAGGACCACGTCGACGTCGTAGAGGCGATGGCGCAGGAGCGCGATCGCCACGGCGACCGGCACGAGCGCGATGCCCGTCGCCATCACCACGGTGGCCGCGCCGGGAGGGGTGCTCACCGCACCCTGCGTGATGAGGAGGCCAACGGTGATGAGCCCGAGGAGCAGCACGGCGAGGGCGAGCCACTTCATCTGCTGGCGCGCGACGGACTCGCTGCGCCGGAAGCGCAGGATCGTCGACCACACGCTGCCGCCGACGAGCACGAGGATGAGGGCGAAGAACAGCGGGGACAGGACCTGCGCCACGCCGGCGAGGCGCCCGTCGAGCGGGGGTCCGAGCAGGGCCTGCTCGGCGTCCCCGCCCCACCCGCCGGCGCCGAAAGCGGCCGTCGCGCCGAGGACCCCCGCGGCCGCGGTGGCCCACGGGAGCCAGCGCCACCGTCGGGACAGCAGGCGTCCGTCGGGGAAGAGCGCGATGGTCAGCGTGAACAACGGGAACATGGGCGTTGTCCAGGCCACGCTGACCGCGATGAACAGCATGCGCAGGGCGAGCGAGTGCTCCGCGAAGGGCCCCATGGCCAGCGCCATGATCGAGTTGGCGACAGGAGCCGACAGGCCGAGCACGAGGAACAGCAGTCCGATGACGTGCCCGGGACGATGCCAGGTGATGAGAGCGCCGGTGATCGCGAAGGCGCCGAACGCGAGCACCCACGGCCCCCCCAGGGGCCCGAAGAAGTCGAGGCTGTACCCGACGGTCAGGGCGAAGAACGCCACCAGGCCCCCGCCCCACAGCGTGAGCGCGGCCCCGACGACGGCCGTGCGGTGTGCCGCGACCCAGCGTTCGATCATGCGGGCACCTCCGCGGTCACGGTCGCAGCCGGCTCCGGCGTGGCCGCAGGGGGTGCGCTCGCGGCCGCCGGCAGCGGCACCCAGCCGGCGACCCGCGTGCCGGCTCCAGGCTCGGATGAGACCTCGAGCGCGCCGCCGACGGTGTCGAGCCGGTCGGCCATGCCGCGCAGCCCGGAGCCATGGTGGGTGAGGTTGGGGTCGAAACCGACACCGTCGTCGCTGACCTCGAACCGCAGGCACCCGTCGCGCTGCTCCAGCCGCACGTGCGCGGATGAAGGCTGTGCGTACTTGGCCGCGTTCTGCAGCGCCTCGAGCACGCAGAAGTAGACCGCGGTCTCGACCTCCCGGTCGTAGCGCCCCAGTCCGCGGCTGTGCGAGGTCACCGGCAGCGGACCCCTGCTCGCCTGCGCCGCGAGCGCCGGCCCGAGCCCCTCGGCTTCGAGCGCCGGCGGGTAGATGCCCGCGGCGAGCTCGCGCAGCGTCGCCACCGCCGCGTCGGCTTCCGACTCCAGCTGCTCGATCAGGGCGGCGGTCTTGGCGGCTGCTGCCTCGCCCGCCTTCCTGCGCGCCAACGCGAGGAGCCCCTTGAGCTTGACGATCTGGCGCTGCGCGCCGTCCCGCAGCTCGCGCTCGAGCTTGCGCCGTGTGTCGTCCTGGGCGTGCACGATGCGCTGCCGCGACGCCTCGAGCGCATGGAGGTGTTCGCGCAGCTCGGCGGTGAGGCGAGCGTTGCGCAGCACGAGGGCGAGCCCGTTGGCGAGGCGCCCGGCGAGCTCCTCGTGCGTCCGGGTGACGGGTTCGTCGCGGGGTTGCGCCAGCGTGATCGCGCCCAGCAGCTCCCCCTCGTGACGGACGGGCACGACGAGTGAGGCGTCGAGCTCGGGCAGCCCGTCGGACGGCAGCACGACCGGCGGCGGGGGCTCCGAGCGGTCGCTGACCGCGGCCGGACGGATGCGGTCGCCCACCCGCAGCCAGACGATCGCCGGCCGGGCGCCGGTGCCGGCTGCGAGCACGTCGGCGATGCGCTCGAGCCCCTCCTCGTCGACGGTGTTGGCGGCCTGCCGCGAGAACTGCGCGAGCACCTCGTAAGGGGTAGCACGATGCCCGTAGACGAGGCTGTCGGCCCACCGGCGCACCCGCTGACGCAGCGGCTGGAACGCCACCGCGACAATAGCGGTCGCGATGACCTGGAGCCCGAGGCTCGGCTCGTCGCCGGCTCCGACGATACGGCCCACACCCACCACGACCGCAACGTAGGTCGCCGCGATGAACCCGGCGAGAACGGTCACCACGAGCGACCGCGAGATCACCACATCGATGTCGTACAGGCGATAGCGCAGGATCGCCACGGCGTACGCGCACAGCAGCGCCGGGAAGGCGACGAGGGACGAAACCCAGAAGAGCCGCTGGGCGAGCTCCGGGTCGACGACGGCGGTGACCCAGACGCACAACGACAAGCCGAACAGCCCGCCCCCGGCAGCGATCCAGCGGATCTGCCGGCGCTCCACCCCCGAAGCACGCCGGTAGCGCGCGACGAGCGACGCGACCGAGGCGAGGACGGCGCTGAACATCAGCACGGCACCCAGGCCGAGTGCCGCTCCCTGCGCCGACGTCTCGCGCATCTCACCGACGACGAGGTCGGGACGCGGACGGGTGCCCATGCCCATCGCGATCGCGAACCAGGCGACGGCCACGACAGCCAGCACGAAGGCGGGGCGCCACCGACGAGAGGGCAACCGCCCGTCCGGGAACAGCAGGAGCGCCAACGTCACGAGCGGGACGACGCCCGGGATCCAGAGGACCGAGGGGGCTGCGCTCATCCACGCGAGCCACGTCGGCAGCTGCCCGTAGGTGGCGAGCACCTCAGCGCCGACGTCTGCCGTGCCGAGGACCTGCGCTCGGCCGAACTCAGCGACCCCGGTGTTCAGCACCTGACCGACGGCCTGGAAGACCATCGCCCAACCCAAGGTCCACACTGCGCCGTTGTGGGGCTGTCGGCGCACCATCGCGACGAATGCGACGGCCAACGCGAGGCTCCCGACGAGGTTGTGCGGCATCCAGGAGTCGGTGAACCGACCCCCGGCAGCGATGAAGAACGCAGTCCCCGTCACCACAGCAGCAACCGAGACGACGGCGAGCCCCAGCCCGACGCGCCGGGCGAGGTCGGGATCCGAGAACACCTTCATGCGACCACCGGCGCGACCCGCGGCGGGAATCGGTGGGCCGCCACCGGCGCCTGCCTGCCCTTGACCTGCGCCGGCTCGAGCGCCTCGGCAGCCACCGGCGTGGACAGCGCGTGCATGGTCGGGTCGCTCAAGACCGTCTCGCCGGGGTCGGCCCACTGCTGGAGGCGCTGGGTGAGGTTGACGGTGTCGCCGACGACCGAGTACTCGAGCCGTTCGTCGGAGCCGAGGATCGCCGCCGCGACGGTGCCGGTCGACACCCCGATGCCGAGGCCGAACGGCTCGAGGCCCTCGACCTCCCAGCGCATGTTCACCTCGTCCTGGGCGGCGTGCATCTTTCGGGCTGCGACCACCGCCCGATCGGCGTGGTCGGCCAGCGCCACCGGCGCGCCGAAGACCGCCATCACCGCATCGCCGACGAACTGCATGACCGTGCCCCCGTGGTCGACGATCGCGCGGTTCATCGCGGCGCGGTGCTCGTTCAGCTGGCGGGCGAGCACGCTCGGGTCGGTCCGCTCGGCGATCGTCGAGTAGGCCCGGATGTCCGACATGACGACGGTGACCTCGCACTCCTCCGACTCGCCGACCCGCCGACCCTGCGCACGCATCAGGTCGGCCACACCACCTGGCAGCAGCCGTGACAGCGACTGCCCCTGCTCCTCGCGGTCCACGATCGCCTGGTGGAGCGCCTTGAGGCGATCGAGGCTGCCAATGTCGCCCGCCGACAGTCCCTCGGCGAGCGTGACGAACAGCTTCTCGATGCGCGTCGCGATGTCCGCCGGCGTCGTCTGCTCGGCGACGGCGATCGCCTTGATCGGCCGGCCCTCTGCGACGTGGGTGAGCAGGGCCTCCTCGTCTGGGGTCAGCGCGCCGTCGGCCGTCACCGGCTGTGTGAGCGCCTCGACGATCGTCGGGTCGAGCACCGAGCCGCCGCTTGCGACCTCCCGGATGGCGCGGGCGAGCTGGTCGCCCTCGCCGACCCGGTCCTTCAGCAGGTAGGCGTAGCCCGCCGCACCCTCGGCGAGGAGCGACACCGCATACTCCGGGTCGTCGTACTGCGACAGGACGACTACGCCGAGACCCGGGTGGCGCTTGCGGACCACCTTCGCCGCGTCGATGCCCTCGCGCCGGAAGGTCGGCGGCATGCGGATGTCGGTGACGATCACGTGGGGCTCGGCAGCTTCGGCCCCGGCCACGAGGCTGTCGTAGTCGTCGGCAGCGCCTACGACGACGAGGTCGTCCTCGAGGTCGAGGAGCGCCTTGACCCCCTCGCGCACGATGAGGTTGTCATCGGCGAGGAAGACAGAGATGGCCGTGATCGCCCCCATCCGCCACACCTCCAGAGTCCGCCGTGGACCGCCCCATCCCACCGGGATGCCGGAGCATCACCATGCGCCAGCCGGGCCGCGAAGGCAAGCAGGCGATCCGGTGCATCGGAGGTGGTGCTGCCACCACCCCCGCCGACACGCTGCCACGGTCGCGGCGTCGCCAGTCGTCGCCGACGCTGTGGTCAGGCTCATGCTCGCTGGGGCCAGCCCAGGTACAGGCGGATGCACGCAAAGGGGTAGCGGACATGCTCATCAACGCGTCGGTCACATCGATCTCCTGGATTCCCTCCGAGGCCATCACCGGGCCCGTGCGACTGCCGATGGACGTCGGCATCGGGCACTACGACGACCCGCCGCCGGATGAGCTCTACGACGTGGCCGCGTTCGTCGCAGCCGACCGCTGCCGCTTCGCCAACGAGCTCAAGGCATGGATCGACGTCGACGCCGACGGGCGGATCGTCGACGCCGGGTACGCCGGCGGTGGCCACGTCGGGGTGACCTCCATGAAGCTCATGGGCAGGCGCATCGCCATCCCGGGGGTCGGCTACCCGGTCATGCGGGCGGAGCCGGAGCACCGGACCGACCGGGTGCGGTTCCTACAGACCGCCGGGGGGCGCACCGGCGCGCCGATGCCGCGTCCCGTGCGCCGGCCGCCGTTCGTCCGCGTCGTC
This sequence comes from Nitriliruptorales bacterium, assembly GCA_007119305.1. Lineage (GTDB taxonomy): Bacteria > Actinomycetota > Nitriliruptoria > Euzebyales > Egibacteraceae > SKPY01. The sequence continues at coordinate 10,243 of SKPY01000023.1, read as the reverse complement.
ACCCCGACCGCGTGGACGTCCCTCGCGCTCACCATCCACGCCGACGGCCGCGCCGAGCACGAGGTGGTCAGCGCGAGCCCCTTCCCTCGGCATTGGATCTACGACAGCTCGTCGCGCCTCGTGGCCAAGAGCGGCTTCATCAACTTCCAGACCTGGGCGGAGACGAACATCGGAGACCGCTCCCCCTGGGGCGACCTCGACGACGCCGACGCATTGATGACCGAGGTCGAGACCGCGCTCGAACGGCAGCTGTCGCTCGTGATCATGCGCTCAGGTGAGAAGCCTGAGCTGCGCAAGCTCGCAGTCGGCGACCTCCTCACCCGGCAGGGGGACCCGGGCACAGAGCTCTACCTGCTGCTCGACGGGGTCGTCGTCGTGGAGGTCGACGGCGAGGCGCTCGCAGAGCTGGGTCCGGGGTCGATCGTCGGCGAGCGTGCCGTGATCGAAGTCGGCGTGCGCACCTCGACCCTGCGCGCGTTGACGGGGCTGACGGTCGCGGTCGCGCGAGCCGACCAGCTCGACCCGGCCACCCTGCAGGAGCTGGCGGCGGGCCACCACCGCGAAGCCCAGACCACCTGATGAGGGCGGGCCGGGCCTGGAGCAGGACCTAGCGGCGCTCTTCGAACCGTCTCACTGGGGCAAGCCTGGTGCCGGCGGCACGTCCACCTCGGTGCCAACGAGATGGTTGAACCCGCTGGTCAGGAAGGTTCGAGCGACGTTGCCGAAGGCCTCCAGCAGCTGGTCATCGCGCCACCCGGCGTCGAGGGTGCGCTGCCACGTCGCAGCGGTTAATTGCCCGCGCTGGTCGAACGCCTCGACGGCGAAGCGCACGAGCGCGTCGAGCGCGTCGTCGAAGCTCGCGCTGCCACGGCGGAGCTCAACCGTCTGCTCCTCGGTCAGGCCGGCGGCCTTGCCCGCCATGGTGTAGGCCGACTGACAGTAGTGGCAGTCTTGATACCCGGCGATGGCCAGCCGGATCGCCTGCCTCTGGGCCTCGGTGAGCGTGCCGTGCTCGGCGAGGGCGCCGTCAAGACCGGCGAACCCGTTGAGCACCGCCGGGGAGTGGCCCATCCCGCCGAAGATGTTGAGCAGCTTGCCCTTCGCGGCCTCTAGGCGCTTGAGGGTGTCGCGACTGCCCTCCGGCGCGGTTTCAAGGTCATGGACAGGGATGCGGGGCATGGAGCCTCCTTGGGGTGTGCACTACGCATAGCATCGGGATCGGAATCGCTGCTTCCATTCACCTACACGGGAAACCACGACCAGCAAGCACGCTATTCCAGCTACATGCTGGGGGTGCCGGACGGACGTGCTGCGTGGGAGTCACCGTCAGCGACGATGCCGGTGCCCCCCCGGCGGTCCGGTGGCGTCGCAGCGGTGCTCGCGAGATCCTGAAGGCTCGGTAGCGCACGCCGGCTCGTCTGGGGAGCAAGCTCCTCGCGCCCGCCATTAACTGTTCACGCACGAAAGGCGGTTCGCGGTCGGTCGCGGCTGCCGCGTCTCCTCGGCCGGGCGCGTCGCCCTCCCACCAACCGGATCGGTCTCCCAGGGGACACCGACGCAGCTCACCCTGGTGCACCTGAACACGGTCGTCCACTCACGGGACACCTGGCCGGCGGCACCTACGAGCAGGGTGCCGGGGGCCCGTGCATCGACCTCGACGCGGTCGAGCTCTGCTGGATCCTCTCGGGGCGGAGCCCCTTCGGCGACGCGTGGTGTTCTAACGCAGCGGCGCGACGGTGACGTGGCTGAAGCGCCCCTCGCGTACCTGGCCCTATCCGGCAGCAGCGGACGAAGAGCTTGCAGCCTTCGCCGTGCTCCGGTCGGCGGTGAGCCCGCGGACGCAGACGACCGCGGTGGCGAGGGCGCTCGCCCCGCCCACGAACACCGCCGCGAGGAAGACCGGCGCCCACCCCTGGGGCTCGCCCGCCGCGATCACGTGCAGGGAGCGGGTGACCGCCGCCGCGTGCGCGAGGAAGACCGTGACGAACCACCACAGGGCGACGAGGCCGAGCACGAGGTAGCCGGCTCGGCGCCCGTCCCGAGCCCACCCCGTCGCCAGGATGTGAACCGCGAGGACGGCCACCGTGCGCACCGCGAACCACGCGGTACCCCCGAGGTAGTCATCGGCGATCAGGTCGTCGATGTGGTGGACGAGGGCGGCGAGCCACAGGACCACGGACAGGGCGGTCAACAGGGCGGGTGAGGGGCCTGGGCGGGTCATCCGAGCGCCAACATGCCCTGTTCGGGCCCGGTCGCGGGGCCGGACTGAAACGACGCGTGCGCCATCGGCTTCCCCTGTCACTAGTCGTTCCGAACGCTCTTAGGTTTACCTATTGCGACTCGGCTGCTATGCGAGTATACCAAACAACGTTAGGGCAACACCTGGTTGCCGCCCCCGGCATACGGGGGCGGCGTCTTGAGAGATGGAGTCAGAGCGGATCATTGCTGGAGCCCCGAGCATCCCGGTCCGTGTGTTCGACAGCAACGGAGCCTTTCTCGGCACCGAGCTGCTGCTCCGCGCAGACCTGTATGCAGGACAGCCGTGCCCCAGAGACGTGGTTCTGGATCTGCAGCAGCTCGCCGGCATCCCGTACTACGCCTGCCACCACTATCCGCAGGGCTGAGTGGCAGGCGGGCGGGGCCTCACCGGGGGGTGGGGCCCCGCATCGTCAGCGCTACCGTACTTTGTTAGCCTCTCGCCCGTGAGCGACCGTCGCGCCAGCCGCCATCAGGCCACACGGCAGCAGATCATCGACGCCGCTTGGGCCCTGGCGCGCGAGCGGGGGCTGACCGGATGGACGCTGCGCGAGGTCGCTGACGCGGTCGGCATGCGCGCCCCCTCGCTGTACGTGTACTTCGAGCACAAGGACGCCATCTACGACGCGATGTTCGCGCAGGGCTACGCGCAGCTGCTCGAGGCAATCGACGCAACGCCGACCACCGGCGAGCCCCTCCGGGTGCTGCGCCGCGTCGCACGCACCTTCCTCGCGTTCTGCGTCGCTGACCAGGCGAGGTTCCAGCTGCTGTTCCTCCGCGTGCTCCCCGGCTTCACCCCGTCCCCCGAGTCCTACGCCCTCGCCGAGGAGGTCCTCGACCGGCTCCGCCGCATGCTCGCCGACGCGGGGATCCGGGGTCGGCGTTCGGTGGACCTCTGGACGGCGCTCATGACCGGCCTCGCCGCCCAGCAGCTCAGCAACGATCCGGGCGGCGACCGCTGGACGCGCCTGGCAAACCGCGCGGTGGAGATGTTCCTGGCGAGCGAGCTGCCGGAGCGGGACGCGGCCAGCCGCGGCTGACCCCCAGCCCTGCTCATGGGCCGTCCACCACGCGGGTTTCGGGCCGGAAGGCGAACTGCACGAACCAGAACGTGTCGTCGTGGGTAACCCGCTCCAGCTGCGTGCCGGCGAGCGGTCCGTCCACGGCCTCGCCGAGCACGGTCCAGGTGGAGCCGGACTCCTCGTCGCGGAACCGCTCCTCGCCCTCGGGCACGAGCGTGAGCGTCTCACCGGCGACCACGGGCCGGAACACCCCGGCCGCGCCCACGTCCTGGCCGGCCGAGATGTCAGCGGTGTCGAGCGCCGACGCAGTGCCCGGCGCCCACAGCACGACCACCGGCTCGCCGTCGACCTCGTCAGCGATCACGCGCTCCTCCTCGAGGGCCTCCCACGGGTAGGCCACCGGGTCGGCGTCGCCGCCGGTGGTGACCACACGGGCCATCTGCGGCAGCGGCCCCCCGGTCTCGCCGTCGAACAGGAACGGCGACTCCGCCGAGTCGTAGCCCGTGTAGGGGTTCTGCCCGTACGGGCGGTCATGGCCGGTGTCGCGCGACAGCACCTGCCCGTCGTGCCAGCGCTCGGCGTACTCGGAGAACGCCACCATCTGCATCGGCAGCCGCTCCAGCCGGGTGCCCAGCCGCTCGCCGACGATCGCCTCCCCGGTGAACTGCGACCACAGGCTGCGCGTGGCCCGGTCGTACATCACCAGGTTGGACCGCCACAGCCGCCCCGAGGTCCCGAAGTCCAGTACCTCGCCGTCGACGACCGGGTCGAAGACGAGCCCGGAGTTGCACAGCGGGCAGTACGTGACGAGCAGCGGCTCGCCGGCCACCACGTCGTTGACGATCTCGTGGAACGTGAGGATCGCCAGCGGATACGCCCGGGCGGCGCCGTCGACGTCGACCACCAGCACCGGGTCCTGCGGCTCCAGCCACTCCCCCGCCGCCCCGACCGACTCGAACACCGGGTCGTCGATCGGCGGGATGCCGTCCGGCGGCGGGCCGCCCGACCGGATCTCCTCCAGCGGGACGTCAGCCGGCACGTCCTCGCCTGCGGCGGCGGCATCCCACGGCCACGGGGGCGGGTCGTCTGCGGCTTCCTCCGGCACCTCAGCGGCCGCGTCGGGTGCGGCGGCCGCGTCGGCGTCCTCCTCAGCGGGGGCCGCGCACGCCGCGACGACCAGTGCCACTGTCACCAACAGGATCGCGGAGCGCTGCATCGTTCCTCCCTGGGACGGCGTGTACAGGAAACCCGGGCGCGGGCGGCGTTCTTCCGCTCAGTCTCCGCCAGGGCTCCTCGGCGCGGGGCGCGGTAGGGGCCCTACCTTGCCCGTGGAAGCCTCGGGGGTTACCGTCACCGGCCGTGCAGGCTGCCTGCCCGGGAGCGTGCGGTTTCGACCGAGCGAAGGATCCGCCATGGTGGGACCCGGCGTCGCAGCGAGTCGTCCACATCCGCGCATGTTGGGGTTCACGCTCCTGGCCGCTGGGCTCCTGCTGCTCACCCTGCTGCCGGCGGGCGCCGCAGGGCAGGTTGTGCCGCAGGAGGACGACAGCACGGTGGCACCGTCCCGCATCAAGGGGCTGCAGCGCTTCGAGACCGCCGCGCGCATCGCCGACCGCACGTTCGACGACACCGACACGGCGATCCTCGTGACGGGCGTGGACTACCCCGACGCGCTGGCCGGCTCGTACGCGGCCGGCTGGGAGGGCGCGCCGATTCTGCTCGTCGAGCGCGACCGCATCCCCGACGCGACGCTGGGGATGCTGAACGACCTCGGGGTGTCGCGCGTGGTCCTGCTGGGCGGGCGGGCTGCGATCGGCGTGGGCGTGGAGGCAGCGCTCGACGAGCGCGGCTTCCCGTTCGAGCGCATCGCCGGCGAGGACCGCTACGAGACCGCCGTGGCGATCGCCCGCCGCTACGGGCACGAGCCCGGCGAGCCGCTGGACGGCGACCGGGCGGCGCTGCTCGCCAGCGGCGAGAGCTTTCCCGACGCGCTCAGCGCCGGCCCGCTCGCGACCCGGGCACGGCTGCCGCTGCTGCTCACCCCGCGCGACCGGGCGCTGCCGGCCGTCGACGACGTCCTCGAGGACCTCGACATCGAGCGCGTCGTGGTCGTCGGCGGCGAGGAGGCGGTCAGCAGCGGTCTCGTCGAGCACTACGAGGAGGCGGGCTACGCAGTCGAGCGCTTCGCCGGCGCGACGCGCGACGAGACCGCGGCGGTCGTCGCGGACAACGCCCTCGCGCGCTTCGACGGCTTCAGCGAGCGGCTCGTGCTCCTCGCACGCGGCGACAGCTTCCCCGACGCGCTCGCCGCCAGCGTCCACGGGGCCGTGGTCGGCGCGCCGATCCTGCTCAGCGCCACGCCCGACACGCTCGGGGCGGCCACCGCGGCGTGGCTCGAGGACCGCTGCCCCGACGTCGAGCGCATCCGCGCCCTCGGCGGCGACGCGGCGCTGTCCTCCGCCACGCTCCAGGCCGCGGTGGACGCCGCCGGGGCGTGCGTGCGGCCCGTGGGGGAGGTCGCGCGCTTCACCACCGAGCTGCTCGGCGTGCCCGACCGCACCCACAACATCCACCTCGCCGCCGACTACATCGACGGCGATGTGATCGCCGCGGGCGAATCCTACTCGCTCAACCAGGGCATCGGCCGGCGCACCACCGCGCGTGGCTTCCGCCTCGTCGAGGACGGCTGCATCGGCGGCGACGGCCAGCCCGTGGACTGCGTCGGTGGCGGGACGAGCCAGGTGGCCACGACCTTCCTCAACGCCGCCTGGTTCACCGGCATCGACATCCCCGAGTTCCGTCCGCACACGATCTGGTTCGAGCGCTACCCCGTCTGCCACGAGGCGACGCTGACCTGGGGCGCGCTCGACGTCGTGGTGCGCAACGATTCGCCCTACGACATCGTCATCGACACCTTCTACAGCGCCGAGATCATCGGCGTGCGCTTCATCAGCCAGCCCTGGGCGGAGGTCGAGTCATGGGCCGAGCCCGCCGACCCGCCGGCGGCGGGCTCGTTCACGTCCAGCTGCGGGCGCACGATCACCTACCCCGACGGCAGCACCGAGAGCGAGTCCTACACCTGGATCTACCAGGCCGTGGGCTTCTGACCGGCCGCACCTGACCCGCCGCGGGGCCGGCCGCACGCGCTGCCCCGCAGCTGCGGCTGGGGTGGATCGCTCCGCCCGCCGTTCGTGCTGCTCATGCCGCGAGCCCCCAGCGCCGGCGGATGAGCTTCTCGGCCTCGACCACGACGAGCACGCTGATCGAGATCGCCACGATGAGCCCCCACGCCTGCAAGGGGATGGGTTCCACGCGCAGGATGAACTGGGTCGGTGGCAGGTAGAGCGCGCCCACGTGGACGACGAGAGCACCGAGCTGGGCCAGGAACAGGAAGCGGTTCGCGGTCAGCGACATCCGAAACACCGAGCGCAGCTCCGAGCGGGCGGAAAACAGGTGGAACGCCTGGAACACGACCAGCGTGCTCAGCGCCACCGTCTGCGCCTGCGCGAGGCTGAGCTCCTCCTGCCCGAGCGCCCAGGCGAACATGACGAGGGTGCCGGCGGCGATCACCGTGCCGGTGATCGCCGTGCGCACCCACAGCGGCCCGGTGATCACGGGCTCCTGACGGCCGCGGGGCGCCTGGTCCAGGACGTCCGGCTCGCCGGGTTCGAAGGCGAGCGCGAGGTCCTGCAGGGCCTTCGTGACGACGTTGGCCCACAGCAGCTGTGCCGGCACGAGGATGAGCGGCCAGCCGAGGAAGAACGCGATCGGGACGATCACGAAGGTCCCCACCCCGGTCGAGACGAGGAAGAACGTGACCTTGCGGACGTTGTCGAAGGTGACCCGGCCCTCCTCGACCGCGGCCTCGATCGTGGCGAAGTTGTCATCGGCCAGCACCAGCTCCGAGGCCTCCCGCGCCACATCGGTGCCCGCCTGGCCCATGGCCACACCGATGTCGGCCTTCTTCAACGCGGGCGCGTCGTTGACGCCGTCTCCGGTCACCGCGACGACCTCGCCGCGTGCTTGGGCCGCCTCGACGATGCGCAGCTTGTGCTCCGGCTCGATCCGAGCGAAGACGGCCACGTCGACGACGGCGTCCCGCAACCGCTCGTCGTCGTAGTCCACCAGGTCCCGCCCGGTGAGCACCCGCGCGTCGTCGTCCTCGACGATCGCCAGGTCGCGGGCGATCGCACGTGCGGTCGAGGCGTGGTCCCCGGTGATCATGACCACCCGCTGCCCCGCCCGGCGCGCGGCCGCGATCGCCTCCTTCACCCCCTCGCGGGGCGGGTCGAGCAGGCCGTGCAGCCCGAGGAACGTCAGACCCTCCGGCTCGGGTGGTTCAGCGCTGTCGGGCGGGCCGTCCAGCCGTGCGTAGGCGGTCGCCAGGACCCGCAGCCCACGGGCGGCCATGTCCTCCTGCGCCGCGCGGATCGCATCGGCGTCGCTGCCCTCGCCGGCGCTGTCGCCGCACATCTCCAGCACCCGCTCGGGCGCCCCCTTCACGAACACGTGGTGCGCGCCGCTGCGCTCGCGGTAGCTGGCGGCGTAGCGGCGCTCGGACTCGAACGGGATGTTCGCCGTCTCCGCCCACGCCTGCCGCAGGTCGTCGATGCGATAGCCGGCTCGCGCCGCGGCCACGAGGAACGCCGTCTCGGTCGGATCGCCGTCGGACTCGATGCCCTCGTCGGTCACCTCGATGTCGGCCTCGCTGGCCAGGACACCGGCGAGCATGGCCAGCGTCGCCGGCTCGGCGTCGGGGCCGGGCGCCTCCTGCTCATCGGCGTCGCATGGATCCTCGGGCAGGTCGGCGAGGTCGCGGCTCTCCCCCGCCACCCACACCGTCTGGACGGTCATCTCGTTGCGGGTCAGCGTGCCGGTCTTGTCCGAGCCGATGAACGTCGCCGAGCCCAGGGTCTCCACGGCGGGCAAGCGCCGGATGATCGCATTGCGCCGGGCCATGCGCCGCACTCCTAGCGCGAGGGCGACCGTCAGCACGACCGGCAGCCCCTCGGGGACCGCCGCGACCGCCAGCGCGGCCGCCATCAGCAGCATCGCCCCGAGCTCTGCACCGATCAGCAGGCCGTAGGCCACGGTCAGGGCGACCGCCACCACGATGATCAGCCCGATGACGTTCGCGAAGCGGTGCATGCGCTCCTGCAGCGGCGAGGTGATCTCCTCGGCAGCGCGCATCTGCTCGGCGATCTTGCCCAGCTCGGTGTCCTGTCCGGTCGCCACCACGACCGCGCGCCCCCGGCCGCTGGCCACGGCCGCCCCGTCGAAGACCATGCCAGAACGCTCGGCGACCGGTGCGTCCGCGGCGACCGGCTCGCTGGTCTTGCCGACCGCCGTCGACTCCCCGGTCAGCAGCGATTCGTCGACCCGCAGCGAAGACGCGGACAGCAGCCGGGCGTCCGCCGGCACCTTGCCGCCCGGCTCGAGGAGCACGATGTCGCCGGGCACGACCTCCTCGGATGCGACCTCGCGCTCCTCGCCGTCACGCAGCACCCTCGCGGTGGGGCTGACCAGCTCCATCAGCGCCTGCACCGCCTGCTCGGCCTGCCGCTCCTGGTAGAACCCGATCGCAGCGTTGATGACGAGCACCGCTGCGATCACGCCCGCGTCGATGTACTCCTGCAGGAGCAGGGTCAGCACGCCCGCGGCCAGCAGGATGTAGATCAGCGGGCTGCGGAACTGGTCGAGCAGCGTCCGCCACCACGGCTTGCCCTCGGACTCCTCCAGCCGGTTCGGGCCGTGCTCGGCGAGCCGCTGCTCGGCCCCCTGCTGAGACAGACCCCGGTCCGGGTCCACGCCCAGGTGCTCGAGAACCTCGGCGGCCGCCAGCGCGTGCCACGCCTCGTCCGGTCCCCCGGTCTGCTGCCCTCGGACCTGCTGGGTCGCGTCCTGAGTGCGCTCGCTCATCTCGTCGCTCCCGTGCGCGGCGCGGCCCGCCGCAATGCTGCGCGCCGCGAGGTCATCAATGGGTCAGCTCCACGGTCTCGCCCGGGCGCAGCTCGACGGACGTGCCCCCGCAAGCGACGCGGATCGGCCCGCGGTCCCCGGGCCGGCTGGCGACGCGCACGCTCGCCGGTCACGTGCAAGGTGAGCGGGTGGCCCCGGTAGCAGATGTCCGTTTCCAGGGCCCCGAGATAGGGCGGCCAGAACGGGTCGAGGATGAGCGTGTCGCCGCGCGTCTCCAGGCCGGTGAAGCAGCGCTGCAGCAGGTCGACGCTGCCCGCCATCGCGCCGAGGTGGATGCCTTCCGGCGTGGTGCCGCCCTGGATGTCGGCGATGTCGCTCTCCAGGTTCCGGACGAAGAAGTCGCGGGCCTCGTCGCGGCGCGCGCGGGCGAGCACCCAGGCGTACACGCAGGCGCTGAGCGTGGAGCCGTGCGTCGTGCGCGGCAGGTAGTACTCGATGGTGGCGGGGATCTGCTCGGGTGCCAGCGTGTAGCCGAGATGCTCGAGCAGCCCGCACAGCTCGTCGGCCGAGAACAGGAAGAACAGCATCAGCGTGTCGGCCTGCTTCGTTGCCTTGTAGCGGTTGGGCGTGTCGCCCTCCGCCTCCAGGATGCGGTCCAGCCGGTCGAGGTCGCCGTGTCGCTCGCGCAGCTCGTCCCAGGCCAGCTCGTCGAGCTCCCCGTAGCCCTCGAACTGGCTGATCACTCCGTCGTGGAACGGGACGACGAGCTTGCGGCTGGTCTCCTCCCAGCGCTCGAGCTCGTCGCGGTGCGCGGCGAGGCTGTCGGCCAGCTCCGACCAGCGCTCTGCGGGCAGCACCTCGGGCAGCTCGCAGGCGCGACACAGCAGCCACGACGCCATGACGTTGGTGTAGGCGTTGTTGTCCAGTCCGGGCTCGTCGGCGTCGGGGTAGGCGGTGTGGAACTCGTCGGGGCCGACGACGCCGCGGATCTCGTAGCGGTCCCGGCCGTGGTCGTAGGTGGTGATGCTGGCGAAGAAGCGGGCGAT
>SKPY01000285.1 GCA_007119305.1 Nitriliruptorales bacterium | reverse complement strand
CCACACCCACACCGAGCCCCACCCCGACCTCGCCGCCCACCCCGACGCCGAGCCCGTCGCCGACAGCCAAGGCGGACCCCGCCCGCGCCCCCACGCCGACGCCGCAGCCGCACGCCACGCCGAGCCCGGGGGGTTGAGGGCCCCCCAGCGCCTGCCTGGCGTACGATGGCCTCCCGTCCCGACACACCGAGGTCCGCCGGATCGTGCGCGCGCTGCTCGTCTACAACCCCAACGCCACCACCACGACGCCGGCCATGATCGACGTCATCGCAGCCGCGCTGGGTCGCGAGCTGAAGCTGGACGTGGAGGCCACCAAGCGGCGCCAGCACGCGAGCTACCTCGCCGCGGGCGCCGTGCACGAGGGCTACGAGATCGTGTTCGCCCTCGGTGGGGACGGCACGATGAACGAGGTGCTGCAGGGCGTGGCTGCCACCCCGGTGCGCCTGGGGATCATCCCCGGGGGCTCGACGAACGTGTGGGCGCGCACCCTCGGCCTGCCCCATGACCCGGTCGAGGCCACGAGCGTGCTCCTGGGCAAGATCCGTCGGCGCGAGGAGCGGATCGTCAACCTCGGCTCAGCCAACGGCCGCTACTTCGGCTTCAACTGCGGCTTCGGCTTCGACGCGGAGGCGGTGCGACTCGTCGAACGCCGCTATCGCCTCAAGCGCACGGTCAAGCAGGCGTCGTTTCTGTACTGCGGCACGCTCGCGTACTTCAACGGCTACGACCGCAAGAGCGTGATCCACGCGCGCATCGACGGTGTGCACCACGATGAGGTGCTGCGCACGGCGGTGTGCACGAACTCCAACCCCTACACCTACCTCGGGTCGATGCCGGCGCAGCTGTGCCCCGACGCGGACCTCGACCGCGGCCTCGACCTGCTGGGGCTCACGAGCATGTCGCTGCCCCGCTTGCTGCGTCTGCTGCGTACCGTGCTCACGACCGTGAACGTGGATGCGCTGCCGTTCACCCGGCTGTGGCATGACGCGACCGAGATCGTGCTGGAGGCCGACGCCCCGCTGCCCTGGCAGGTCGACGGCGACTTCGCCGGCGAGACGGACCGCCTCACGCTCCGCCTCGTCGAACGCGGCGTGACGGTCATCGCGTAGAGCCCTGCGCAGCGGGTCAGCTGCGGCCGAGACGGGCCGCCACCCCCGCCGGGTCGTTGGTGCACAGCGCGTCCACGCCGCTGGCCGCGAGCGCAGCCGCGCGCTCGCGGTCGTCGACGGTCCACACGAGGAGCGCGAGCCCCCGCGCCCGCACGTCTGCGACGGTGTCCGCATCGAGACCCGCGCACGTCTCGTGCGGGCACAGCAGCCGGGCATCGGCCTCCAGCGCGTAGTCCGCCGCGGCCGCCAGCGACATCGTCGGCAGGAACAGCAGTCCCGCCGGCACGTCCGGCAGGCGCGCAGCCAGCGCGGCGACGGTCGCGGGGTTGAACGAGGAGGTGCACAACGGGCGGGTTCCGAGGTGCGGGCCGAGCACGTCCGCGACGAGCTCGACGAGCCCGTCGTCGACGTCGAAGTCGGGCTCGCCGGGCAGGTTCTTCAGCTCGACGTCCACCCCGAGCCCGGCAGGCAGCCCGGCGAGCACGTCCGCGAGCGTGTGCACGCCGTGGCTGTGGAGCGCCGCTGCGTCCCGCTCCACGAGCGCCACCCCGTCTGGCGTGTGCGGGTCGTGGTGGACGACGATCACCCCGTCGCCGCTGCGCCGGGCGTCGAGCTCCACCCAGGTGGCACCCTCGGCGGCTGCGAGGGCGAACGCCTCCGGGGTGTTCTCCCGCGCCCGCAGGGGGGCGCCCCGATGGCCGACCACGACCGGCAGCGGCGGCGAGAACGGCTCCATGCAGGCAGAGCCTAGGGCGGTCGCGAGATTTTGCAAGCACCCCTTTACGAATGTGCGCGCAGGGTATAAAGTCGTCGGGTGAGCGAGAGCGGCCAACCTTGTGAGCGTTTTCACGAGCGGACCCCCGCAACCGCGCCGCCTCCTCACGTGCCCGCCACAGGCGGCGACGGTGCCCTCCAGCCGTAGCGACACGAAAGCGAGCGCAGCGATGAACTGGCGACAGCATGCCGCCTGTCTCGACGAAGATCCCGAGCTCTTCTTCCCCGTCGGCACGACGGGCCCTGCCCTCGAGCAGGTCGAGCGCGCCAAGCAGGTCTGCCGCCGCTGCGACGTCATCAACGAGTGCCTCGACTGGGCCCTGGAGACGAACCAGGACGCAGGCGTGTGGGGCGGCATGAGCGAGGATGAGCGCCGGGCCCTGCGCCGCAGCCGCCAGCGCCGCCGCCGCATCAGCGCCTGACCGGCGCACCGCCTCCGCCGGCCCCACACGCTCAGGGCAGGGGCAGGACGAGCTGCACGCCGGTGCCGCGGTCCTGCGGGACGGTCTCGAACGTCCCGCCGAGCTCGCCCTCCACGAGCGTGCGCGCGATCTGCAGGCCGAGGTTGGCCACGTCGTCGAGCGTCTGCCCCTCGGGCAAGCCCACGCCGTCATCGGCGATCACGACCCGCAGGGTCGACACCCCCCGGTCGAAGGTGATGCGGATCGTGCCGGCCGGCCGGCCCGGCGCCGGCGGCGGGACACCGTCGAACGCATGCTCGACGCAGTTCTGGAGCAGCTCGGTCAGCACGAGCGCGAGGGGGGTGGCCACCTCGGCCGGCAGGTCGCCGGGTGAGCCGTCGAGCTCGAACGCGATCGGAGCCTCTGGATCGGTGAGGCCGTGGGCCAGCATGTCCATGATGCGCCCGGTGACCTTCTCGAAGCTGACGCGCTGACGGGACTCCTGTGACAGCGTCTCGTGGACGAGCGCGATGGAGGAGATCCGCCGCACGCTCTCCGCCAGCGCATCCCGGGCCTCGGCGGTCTTCAGCCGCCGCGCCTGCAAGCGCAGCAGGGACGCCACCGTCTGCAGGTTGTTCTTCACCCGGTGGTGGATCTCGCGGATCGTGGCGTCCTTCACCCGCAGCGCACGCTCGTGGCGGCGCAGCTCGGTGATCTCCCGCACGAGCAGCAGCCCACCGGTGACCGCGCCGCCGGCCAGCAGCGGCAGGAGCCTGCGCAGCACGACCGCCCCCTCGTTCTCGGTCTCGTGGTCGAACGGCCGGCCCTCCTCCAACGCCCCCACGAGGTCGGCGGCGTTCGGTTCGAAGTCGTAGAGGTGCTGGCCGAGGACGCTTTCCAGGCTCCCGAGGCGCCGGTAGGCCGAGACCGCGTTGGGCGAGGCGAAGGTCACCCGCCCGCGCCGGTCGAGGCGGATGATGCCATCACCGACCCGGGGGGAGATCTCCCGCTCCTCGTAGCGATCCTGGGCGTAGGGGAACGTGCCCTCAGCCAGCATCTGGGCCAGGTCGCCCGCCGACTGCAGGTAGGTGAGCTCGAGGTTGGACGGCGCGCGTGCCGTCGACACGTTCGCCTCCCGGGTCACGACCGCGACGACCTCGTCGTCGAAGCGCACCGGGATCGCCTCCTCGCGCACCGGCACGCCGGTGGACCAGTCCGGGTCGGCGTCGCGGATGACCCGCTGTTCCCCGAACGCCCGGCCGACCATGGGCCGGTCGGTCACCGGGAAGCTCGCGCCGATGAGGTCCTCCTGATAGATCGTCTGGGCGGTGTAGGGGCGCATCTGGCCGACGCACAGGTAGCCGCTCCGACCGTCCGCGAGGCTCACCCGCACGAACAGCAGCAGGTCCGCGAACGACAGGTCCGCAAGGATCTGCCAGTCGGCGAGGAGGCGCTCGATGTGGTCGATCGCCGGATCGGGCAGGCCGGCGCGCACCGTGAGGAGGTCCCTTGGCACCGCCACCGCTAGCCAGCCCCCTCCTCGAGGATCGCGAGCACGTCGCCTTCGGCCACGACGTCGGCGGGCCGGACGCGCAGCTCCCGCACGCGTCCGGATACGGGAGCCGCGATGGGGATCTCCATCTTCATCGACTCGACCACCAGCAAGGTGTCCCCCTGCGCCACCCATGCCCCGGGCCGCACGGCGAGGCGGACCACCCCGGCGGTCAGGTCAGCGGTCACCGGTACGCCTGCGTCCACCGGCGTCTCCCTTCCGCGGCGCCAGCCCGCCCCCCCGCGGGCGGCGTCAGCGGAGCAGGCGGGTCACCTCGTCCACGACCCCGCTGCCGACAGCGGCGGTCTCGCCGAGCACCCAGCCACCGGCCCGCTTGTCCGGGCCGTAGCCGAGCCGGTCGAGGTAGTCCTTCGTCTCAGGCGGCAGCGTAGCGGAGTTGGCGAGGATCAGCGGTGCGTTGCGGGTGGCGGCCAGGGGAGCCCCGGCGAGGGCCATCGTCCAGGCGTCGTCGCGGTAGCCCCCCGCGAGCACGAAGCGGTCCCCGTCGGTGCCGCTGCTGCGGCCCCACAGGTCGCGGGCGATGGCAGCCGCCGTGCCCGCCCGATCGGCACCCGCGATGCGGCGCTTGTGCGTCACGGGCATCTCGGCCATCACCGCGTCGCTGATGGCAGCGGTGCCACCGAGGACGATCACGTTGTCGTAGCGCTCGAGCGCCCTGCGCGTGGGCTCCATGAGCCGCTGGCTTGCGGTGAGCAGCACGGGGATGTCCGCCGAGGCGCCGTAGGCCCCGCCGGCGAGCGCGTCGGCCCAGGGACGGCGGTCGTCGGGTCCGGACCGCGCGACGAGCACGGTGGTCGTCGCGCGCCGCGCATAGACGACCTCAGCGACCCTCGCGGCGGTGTCCGTGCGCTCCGCCCCGCCGAGCCGTCGGACCTGCCAGCGGTCGCGCAGGCCGTCGACCACCGCCGCGGAGAGCGCCGCCTCACCGCCGAGCACGTACACCGTCTGCCCGGCCGGCAGGACCCGTTCGAGCTCGGCGCGCACCCGGGTGTCGAGCCGCCCCGACGGCGTGAACAGCAAGGGCCCGCTCCGTCCGGCGAGCGGACCGCCGGCCATGGCGTCGGCGAAGAGGTCGTCGCGAGCGACGACCGCGCGGTTGGCGCTCCCGTCGTCGGCGAAGGCCGCCCGCGACAGCTCGACCGCACCCCGCACGGGGTCCGTCACGCTGCCGATGCGGTCGAGCACCTCGGCGCGGGCGGTGATGGTGCCGCTCGCGGTCCGCCGGCCCGCCGCCTTGAACGCGTAGGTGTAGGTGCCGACCCGCAGCGTGGAGGGCGACCACGTGACGCTGGCGCTGCTGCCCGACCCGCTGGTGCTGTGCACCACGGCGCCGTCGGGGTCGCGGATCTCCAGCGTCCAGCTGCCTGCGGGCCGCAGGCGCGTGGACAGCGTGACGGGTCCGTTGCGCACCTGGTCGGAGGTCGCGTCGATGCGCAGCAGGGTCGGGCTCGCCTCCGGGCCGATGAACATGTCGCTGGCCAGCTCCAGGGTGCGGTTGCGCAGCCAGCCAAGTCGGTTGTACAGGGCGTCGCCGGGACACGCGGTGTTCGAGGTGTCCCGGTGCCCGGAGATCACGTTCAGGGTGACCTCGGTGCCGGCCGGCCACCGGGTGGTGCGGCCCCCGGCGCTCGTGGCCTTCGTGGTGGCGCCGGCGTCGACGTGGTGGAGATCGAACTTCCAGGCCAGGACCCGGGCGATGGACTCGAGCGCGTCGCTGGACGGCTGCGTGCTCCCGTACTCCCCGATGAGCGCCACGCCCGTGGAGTTGCGGTTGAACCCGGCCGCGTGCGCGCCGATGACCGGCTTGTCCATGCCGCCGTAGCGCCCCTCGTAGATGCGGCCGAAGCGGTCGACGAGGAAGTTGTAGCCGATGTCGTTCCAGCCCAGGCTGCGGGTGTGGTAGCTGTAGATGCCGCGGACGATCGCCGGGGCCTCGCTACGGGTGTAGTTGTTGGAGTTCACGGTGTGGTGCACGCTCGCGAAGTCGATGCCGGCCGAGTACGACGGCGACCCGCTGCGCCAGGACTCGTTGGCGCCCCACTCGCTGCGGGTGGTGATGGCGGGCTGGTTGACCTGCGCGGCGGCAGGCGCGCCGCTCACGAGGCCCCGCCAGGCGGTGCGCACGGCGTCGGCCGCCCGCTCCGCCGCGCCCCGGTTGAGCCCGCTGGAGTCGATGAGGTGCAGCCGCACGTCCTGCGGGCTCGCCCCCACCCCCACTCGGGTCTGCACGTAGCGGGCGTCGCGCACCCACACCGGCGCGCTGAACCAGGCCTCGTCGTACTCCTCGCTGTCGGGGTCGGGGCCCTCGTCGGGATGGACGTGCACGCCTTCCCACTCGGTCCACGTCCGGCCGTCGGCCGAGGTGCGGAACCACACCGGCACGTCGAGCTCCGGCACCTCGAAGCCGATCATCGAGAACGCGATCGGGGCCTCGACCCGCTCGGAGCGGCGCCCTTCGACGCCCGCGAAGGCGAGGCTCCCGGCCTCGGGAGCAGCATCGAGCGCCGGCAGCCCGTCGAGCTGCTCGGTCACCGTGTCCGCGACGATGTCGGCGCGCCCGGCACCCGCCGTGGGCGCGACGAGCACAACCAGCATCAGGGCCGCCGCGAACACGGCGGTCGTCGCCGCTCTGTGACGCACGCTCGTCCTTTGCTTCGCCGGGGACGGCGGAGGTCCGCTCCCCCGAGCCCACGTGACAGCCCACGCAACCATGCGGGCCCGCAAGAACCCGGAGCCCGCAGCCAGCGGTGGCGTGCAACCGTCATCGGCTATGACGTCAGGGTAGGCCCCGACGTTGCGCCGAAGCCAGTGTTCGTGTCGCGCTGTGTGGCCGTGCCCCTACGACTACTCCCGGCCGAGGAAGCGCTCCAGTCCCTTGATCGGCCCCACCTCGCGGATTCTTGAGAACGCGCGGTCCTCGATCCGCTTGACCTCGGGAATGGTCATCCCGAGCCGCTCAGCCACCTCACCCGGCTTGGCCGGCGTGCCGTCCACCAGCCCCATGCGCAGCTCGAGCACCTGGCGCTCGACAGCAGGCAGACGGCGCAGCACGTTGCCGAGCTTGTCCCGCAGCTTGCGGAGCTCGGCGTCCGTGGCGTCGTCACGGCGGTGGCGGGGCGGATCGCTCATAGAGTTGCGCATGCTACACGCGGCGGCTACCGCTGACCGCGCCAGCCCGCCCGGGGGCGCCGCTGTGCCTCACGGGCGGGAGCTAGGCTGCGCGGGGATGGACCTGGCCGCGCTCATCGCCGAAGCCGACGACGCCGCGCTGCTGCGCGCCGTCGACGGGCTGTGCGCGGCCCGGGACTGGGACCGCCTCACCGACCTCGCCCGGCGCTGCCGGGACGCGGTCGAGCTCGGCAAGCAGCTGTGGCCGATCGCCGAGCACATCGACTACCGCCTGGCGCTGGAGGGCCCCGCGTCGTTCGCGGGCGCCGTGCTCCGTCCGGGAGCGGGACGCTTCGCGCTCGGCCCCCTCACCGAGGTGGCCGCCAGCCGGCACAGCTGGTCGGCGCTGGCCCCCCACATCGCCAACCCGGCCGTGCGCGCAGCCGTGGCGCAGGAACGCGTCCTGCGGGGCGAGCACGTGCCCGGCACCGACGTCGCCAGCGACCTGCCGCTGTGTCTCGCCGAGTTCGAGCCCCGCTACGCCCTGCCGACCTACCGTGACCGGGAGGCCCGCTTCCCCGCCCCGGCGGTCGTGCAGCGGCAGCTGCCCCCACCCCGCGGACTGCCAGCCGCGACGCCGCTGGAGGAAGACCCGGCCGCCCGCGCCCTGCGCGACACGGTGGAGCCCTGGACGTCGCAGTCCTCGGGGACGGTTGCGGTGGCCGCCGCCGACGGTGACGCCCACGCGGCGGTCGGCTGCCTCGCCGACGCGGCTGCGGTGGTCGAGATCAACCCGGGACAGGCGCTGGCCTGGTTGCAGTGGGCCGGGGCGAGCGGCGGCGCGTACGGACGGCGCCGCGGCGGCGCAAGCGGGCGCTTCGCGGCGTGGTGGGCGGCGGCCGCCCTCGCCGGGCTGGAGTGGCCGGCCGAGCCCGCCGCACCCTTCGTCGCGGAGCTGGGCAACGCCCTCGACGAGCTGCGCTGGTACCGCTGGGCGCCCCCTGGCCCCGAGTCCGGCTGGGTCCTCCGCCTTGCCGTCGCCGACCCCGTCGACGGCCTCGCCTGGGCGCTCGACGCCACCGACCAGCGCGACGAGGACCCCATCGGCTGACGACGCCTTCAGCACATGACGATCGCTGGCGCGACCGCCGCAACCGCCAGACACGGAGACTGCGACCGCGGCGCCGGCGCTTGGGTCGCATTCCCACGTCAGGGCAGCGCCCCGCCGTCGGTGCCGAGCACGGCGCGGAGCTTGGTGAGCCAGCGCCGGGCGGCCTCCACCGCCGCTCGCGGCAGCTCGTGCCCGCCCGCGTGGAACGCGACCTCGACCGCTGCGCCGCGCTCGTCGAGCCAGCGGGCCAGCGCCTCCACGTGCTGCGGGGT
>SKPY01000135.1 GCA_007119305.1 Nitriliruptorales bacterium | reverse complement strand
GTGCCCCACCCGCCCTGCTGCGGCTGCCCGGGGGGCGGGCCGGGGGCCGGCGTGGACCACCCGCTCTGCGACTCGCCCTCCGGCTGCGCCGGCGGGGGCGGGGGCGGCCAGCTGCCGGGCCGCTGAGGGTCGTCGCGGTGGTCGCTCATCTAGTACCTCGGAACCTGGTAGCCGTCGATGGCGTCGCGCAGCAGCTGCAGCTCGATCGGCCCGCCCGCGAGCAGGCCGCGCAGCGCGGCACCCGGGGCGGCCGACAGCTGCTCGAACAGCGTGGGCCGGAACTCCACGACCTGCGCGTCCGTGATGCCCGCGAGGCGCTCCGCGGCGGCGACCGCCTCCCTGGTGCCGCCCAGCTCGTCGACCAGCCCGAGTTCGAGCGCCTGGCGGCCGGTGAACAGCTCGCCGGTGGCGAGCTCGCGCACGCGCGCTTCGGGCAGGTCCCGGCCGTCCGCCACGGCCGCCACGAACTCGTCGTACATGAGGTCCACCATGCGCTGGACCAGCTCCCGGCGCTCGGGCGTCATGCCGCCCGGCTGGAACATGTCCTTGTGCTCGCCCGCGGTCACGGCGTCGAGCTCGACGCCGATCTTGTCGAGCAGCTCATCGACGTCGAGCGTGCTCCAGATCACCCCGATGCTGCCGGTCAGGGTGCCGGCCTGCGCCACGATGTGGTCCGCGCCGGTGGCGATGTAGTAGCCGCCCGAGGCGGCCAGGTCGCCCATCGACACGACCACCGGCACGTCGACCTCGCGCAGGAGCGTCGTGACCTCCTGCGAGGCGGCGACCGTGCCCCCCGGCGAATCCACGCGCAGCACCAGGGCGCGGACGCGCGGGTCGGCCTCCGCCTGCGCGACGCGCCGGCGCACGAGGTCGGGGGTGATCGCTCCCGGCGAGAAGACCCCGAGCGCGCTCTCCTGGATCTGGCCGCGCAGGTGCACGACCGCGATGCGGTCCGGCCCGGTCACGAAGGGCGCCCGGGCCGTGCCGACGACGGCCAGCACGCCGATGGACACGAGCACCACGAGCAGCCCGACGACTCCTGCGATCTTCGCCTTGGACACGATTGGTTGCTCCTGCCTCGCCGGTGCCAGCACAGGGATTCAACCACGCCCGGTCCAGGCGCGAGACGCGCCTGTGGATAGTCCCATCCCACGGCTACTCCCAGCGGAACACGCGCGCGGCCACGGCTGGCGCGCCCAGCGCCCACACGGCCAGCACGCCCCAGTCCGTGAGCAGCAACGGCGCTGGCCCGAGAGCCCCCCGCAGCAGCTCCACCAGGGCCGCCGAGGGCAGCAGACCCACCACCGCGCGGACCCCCGCGGGTAGCGCGTCGAGGGGGAAGAACAGCCCGCTGCCGCCCAGCAGCAGGACGAACAACGTGTTGGCGAGCGCCAGCGTCAGGGTGGCGCGCAGGCGTCCCGCGAGCGCCAGGCCGATGCCGGCGAACGCTGCGGTGCCGAGGGCGAGTGCAGCCACCGCGGCGGCGCCGCCGAGGGGCCGCAGCGGCAGCGCGACCGGCCAACCCAAGGCCACGGCGATGCCGACCATGAGCGCGACCTGGATGACCTGCACGGCCAGGATCGCCCCGATCTTCGCGGCGACGAGCTCGCGGCGGCGCAGCGGCGTGGTGCCAAGCCGCTTCAGGACGAGGTAGTCACGGTCGAAGCCGGTGGAGATCGCAAGCGCCACGAGGGCCGAGCCCATCGTCGCGGCGACGAGCACGCCCGGCAGCAGGAAGTCCACCGGCGGCTGGTCCGCCGTGGGCAGCACGTCGACGAGCGCGAACAGCACGAGCAGCCCGGCGGGGATCCCGAACGCGACCAGCAGGTTCTCGCCGTTGCGCAGCAGCAGCCGCAGCTCCAGCGTCGCCTGGGCCTGCAGCCGTGCGCGCGGCGGCGCCGCCCGGCTCATGGGTCCTCTCCGGTGAGCCGCAGGAGCACGTCGTCCAGTCCGACGGACGCGACGCCGGACAGCGGCAGGCCGCGTGCCGCGAACCAGGCGGTGACCGCCGGGATGACCTCAGGGCCGGCGTGCACGAGCCAGCGTCCCCGGCCCTCTGCGACGACGGGGACACCACCCAGGGCGCGCGCGAGCGCGCCTGCGTCGACATCGGCGGGGGAGAGCACCCGGACGCGGTCGGCGGCGGGGCCGGCGAGCAGGGCGGCGGGGTCGTCGAGGGCGACCAGCCGTCCCCGGTCGATGATCGCGACGCGGTCGGCGAGTCGCTCGACCTCGTCGGTCAGGTGGGTCGTCAACAGCACGGCCGCGCCGTGCTCGCGCAGCTCCTCGATGAGCTGCCACACCAGCCGGCGAGCCCGGGCGTCCATGCCGGCGGTCGGCTCGTCGAGGATGACGACGTCGGGTCGGCCCACGAGCGCGAGGGCGAGCGACAGGCGCTGCTGCTCGCCACCGGACAGCGTGCGCACGCGGGCCTGTGCGCGCGCGCTCAGGCCCACGCGCGCGAGCAGCTCGTCGGGATCGTGCGGGTCGGCGTAGAAGCGGGCGAAGAGGCGGACGAGCTCCCTGGGGCTCGCCCCGCGCCAGGTCCCACCGCCCTGGAGCATGACGCCCAGGCGCGCCACGACGTGCTCGCGCTCGGCGACGGGGTCGTACCCGTGCACCCGGACGAGGCCGCGGTCGGGCGTGCGGTAGCCTTCGATGCACTCCACGGTCGTCGTCTTGCCGGCACCGTTGGGGCCGAGCAGGGCGAGCACCGTCCCGGCGCGCACGCCGAACGACACCCCGTCGACGGCAACGACGTCGCCGTACCGCTTGACGAGGCCCTCGACCCGGATCGCGTCGTCCACGGGGCGCACCTTGGGTCGGCTAGCATCGGCATCCAGGGGCGCGGCCGTCCGCTCCCCTGCGGAAGGATAGGCCTCGCTCACCGGCGCGCCGCGGCACGTGCGCTGCGTCCGCCTGGCACACGGTGCGGGGACCCGCGCCGCGGCCCATCTCACCTGCACGGAGGAAGCGCATGGTCACCGACCCGATCGCCCTGGTGTTCCCGGGCCAGGGCAGCCAACGGCCCGGGATGGCGACCTCGTGGCAGGACCACCCGGCATTCGCCCGCTGGAAGGAAGCCGACGACCTGCTCGGCCGGGACGTCACGCGTCTTGGCCTCGACGCGCCGTCGGCCGAGCTGCGCCAGCCGGTCAACTGCCAGATCGCGCTGTTCGTCCACGGGGCGGTGATCCTCGACGCCTGGCGTGCCGCAGGGGGCGAGGCCCCTGTGGTCCTGGCCGGCCACTCGCTCGGTGAGTACAACGCCCTGGTGGCTGCCGGCGTGCTCGGGTTCGCCGACGCGTTGCGGCTGGTCGACGCCCGCGCGCACCACACGCAGGACGCAGCGGATGCCGCCCCAGGCACGATGGTCGCGTGCCTCGGCTACGAGGTCGAGGACGTTGAGGCGGCGTGCGCCGCGGCGGACGCGCACATCGCCAACGACAACGCCCCCGGGCAGATCGTCGTCGCCGGCTCGGACGCTGCGCTGGAGCGGCTGCGGGAGGCCCTGACAGCCGGCAAGGGCCGCGTGATGGACCTCGACGTCGGCGCCGCGTACCACAGCCCGCACATGGAGGCTGCGGTGGCCCCGTTCGGGGAGGCCCTGCGCGCAGCGGCCTTCGCAGACGCAGCGCTGCCGGTGATCGCCAACGTCGACGCCCGCCCCCATCGTGCCGCGGGGGAGTGGCCCGACCTGCTGCGCCGCCAGCTGACCGCCCCGGTGCGCTGGCGTGAGACAGTCGGCACGTTCGCCGAGCTTGGCGTGACGGAGGTCGTGGAGCTCTGCGCCACCCCGGTGCTGTGCGGACTCGTGAAGCGCACCGACCGCACGATCGCCCGCCGCGCCGTCGCGACCCCCGAGGAGCTCTGAGCCGCGTGGCCAGGTCCGCCTCCCAGTGGGCGCTCGTCACCGGGGCGTCCAAGGGCATCGGCGCCGCGACCGCGGTCGCCCTCGCACGCCAGGGCCGGCCCGTCATCGTGGGCTACGGCGGAGATCGGGACGGCGCCGAGGCTGTGGCGGGTCAGTGTCGCGGCCACGGGGTCGACACCCGCAGCGTCCAAGCCGACCTCGAAGCCGGTGTCGACCCGCTCGTCGCGGCCATCGACGAGGTGGGCGGCCTCGCCGTCCTGGTCAACAACGCGGGCATGGCGCGCGACGGGCTCGCGCTGTCCATGTCGGATGCGGACTTCGCCCGGGTCGTCCAGGTCAACCTCACGGCCGCCTTCGCGCTGGCGCGCGCGGCCCTGCGCGGCATGCTGCGCGCGCGCGCCGGGCGCATCGTCAGCATCACCAGCGTGGTCGGCCTGCACGGCAACCCCGGCCAGGCGAACTACGCCGCGAGCAAGGCGGGCCTGGTCGGGCTGACGAAGTCGCTCGCCCGGGAGGTGGGCAAGCGGGGGATCACCGTGAACTGCGTGGCGCCCGGCTTCGTGGAGACCGCCATGACCTCGGACCTCGCGCTCGACGACCTGCTCGGGCAGGTGCCCGCGGGACGCCTGGGACACCCGGAGGAGGTCGCCGCCGCCGTCGCCTTCCTCGCCTCCGACGCCGCGGGCTACATCAACGGCACGGTCCTGCAGGTGGACGGGGGTCTGTTCGCCTGACCCTGGCACGCGCCCGGGGGACGGGTGCGCCGGCCGGCGGCGGCTAGCCTGTGCGGTCATGTCCGCCTCCGGGGCGCGCTCCGCGCCGTCGACGGTGCGCGTGGCCGCCCTGCTCGGCAGCCTCGTCGCGCTGACCGTGATCGGCTCCTCCGCCGTCGCGGTCGCCCTGCCGGTGCTGTCCGCCGACCTCGGCCTCGACCCGTCGGGCGCGGCATGGGTCCTGGCTGCGTTCGCGCTCACCCTGTCGGTCGGCACCGCGATCTTCGGCCGCCTGGCCGACATCCTCGGCCTGCGGTTGCCGCTGCGCATCGGCGCCCTCCTGTTCGCCGCCGGGTCCCTGCTCGCCGCGTTCTCGTGGTCGTTCCCGTCGGCGGTCATCGGCCGGCTGATCCAGGGAGCGGGCGCAGGTGCCGTGCCCGTCCTCGCGGTGGCGATCGTGTCGGCACGCTTCAGCCACGCAGCGAGGGGACGCGCGCTCGGCAGCCTCACGGCGACCGTGACGATCGTGTCCAGCTCGGGCCCGTTGATCGGCGGCGCGCTCACCCAGCTCATCAGCTGGCGTGCGGTGCTCGTGCTCCCCGCCGCAGCGCTGGCGCTGGCCGAGCCCGTGGCGCGGCTCGCCCCCGCCGGTCGGGGCAGCGGGGGCAGCATCGACCTCGTCGGCGCCCTGCTCGTGACTGCCTCGGTCGCAGGCGTTGCGCTCGTCCTGCAAGGCCCCGCGCTGGGGGGCGGAGCGCTGCTGCTCGCGGGCGTGGCCGCGGGCGCGGCCACGCTGTTCGCCCTGCTGGCCCGTCACATCCGCCGCCGGCCGTGGGGGTTCCTGCCCCGCGAGATCGTCAGCAACCGACGCCTCGTCACCGCCAGCCTCATCGGCATGGCCACGATCGCCGCCTACATCGCCGCGCTGTTCGCCCTGCCGAAGATCCTCACCGAGATGCATGGGTGGACCCCGCTGCAGATCGGGCTGGGGATGCTGCCCGGAGGCGTGTTCGGCGCGGTCGTGTCGCGGGTGAGCGGGGGGCTGGCGGCCAAGGTCCCGCGGGCCAAGCTCGTGGCGGTCATGGCCGCGTGCAGCACCCTCGGGGTCGCGATCGCCGCCGCTGGTGCGGGCACCCCGGTGGTGCTGCTCGGCGCCTTCGGCCTCGTCGTCGCCGGCTTCGGAGGGGGGCAGGTGGCCCTCGTCGACGCGCTGCCGGGCTACGTCCGCCCCGGGGTGCAGGGGATCGCGCTCGGCACCTTCAACCTCATCTTCTTCACCGGCGGCGCGATCGGCGCCTCCGTCGCCGGCGGGTTCGCCGACATGCTGGGGCTGGCAGGCGCCCTCGCCGTGGTCGGGATCCTGCCGGCGGCGGGCGTGCTCGCGACGCGCGTCCTGCGCGTCGCGCCTCAACCGCCCCCGTAGCGCACCCGGCTTCCCCTGCGCGTCAGGTGTCGTCGCCGCGGAGGTCACGGGCCGCGGCCTCGAACTCCTCCTCGTCGCGTCCGCGCGCGACCCAGCCCTCGTAGAAAGCGAGGAAGTCGTCGAGGTCTCCCGCCCCGGCCAGCGGCACGTCGGAGATGTCGCCGAACGCGAGGGTGAGCAGCCGCCGCCGCTGGTGCGCGGCGTCGACCGGATTGGCGACCCCGCGGCCCGCGAGCTCGAGCACCTCCTCGAGCTCATAGGCGTCCTCCTCGGCCTCGACCGCCCAGTGGTGCTGGCACTCGGCGTACGTGCAGGCCAGCCAGCGCTCGGCCTCGTCGTGGAGCAGGAACCAGGCGGCCTGGCGCACGAGCGGGCTGGGGTGGGAGCAGGCCGCCGTCACGTGGCGGTCGGGCAGGGGGTCGTCTTCTGCCTCCAGCACGCCCACCGGCCCCAGGGAGGCACGCCGCAGGACCGCCACGGCGAGCTCGGCCGCAGCGGCGGCGGAGCTCTCGGTGTAGTGGTCCTGGCGCAGCCGGGACAGCGCATCGGCCCAGCCCTCGTCCGTGGGCTCGGGCTGCTCAGGCAGCGGGCCGGTCGGCAGCAGCGGTGCGTCCCGCCAGCGGTCGATGTAGCACCAGCGCAGCAACCCTCGTGCCTCCAGCACCGGGCGCGCGAAGGCAGGGTCGGGCTCGTCCGGGACGGCCGGCACCACCCATCCGGCGGCGGCCCACCCCGCCGCGGTGGGCAGCGCCCGCGCGTAGGGCGTGCGGCGGCAGGTCGACCATGCCGTCTGCGCCGCGCTGGGTCCCCAGCCGACGCGCACCATGGTCGTGCGCAGATCGCACCAGTCGTCCGGTTCGAGCGGTGCGCCGCGGCAGTCCGACCAGTCATGCCCGCGCACCGCCTCGACCCAGTCGAGGACGAGCTCGCTCAGCGCCGCATCCTCGTCAGGATGCGGGAGCGCCCGGTCACCCAGGTCGACGGCCATGGCCCGGAACGCCGGCGCGAGCCAGCGCCCGTCGGGTGCGCGGTACACGGTCGCACCCGCCAGGTCGGCCGGATCGCAGTCGGCCAGCGGGATGCGCTCGTCGCTGCCGAGGACGGTGAGGGTTGTCACGGCGTCTCGCTTTCGCTGGCGGGTGCGCTTGCGGCACAGTGTGCCTCGAACCCCGCCGAGCAAGGAGTGCGATGAACGTCCCGGACATCACGATCCCCCCCGACCTGCTGCCGGCCGATGGTCGTTTCGGCTCAGGACCGTCCAAGGTGCCGCAGGCGGCCGTCGACGCACTGCGTGACGCCGCGCCGACGCTGCTCGGCACGAGCCACCGCCGACCTGCGGTGAAGGCGCTCGTGAGGAGGGTGCGCCAGGGCTTGCGCGCCTTCTTCGCCCTTCCGGACGGCTACGAGGTCGTCCTCGGCAACGGCGGTGCGACGCTGTTCTGGGACGTCGCGGCGCACAACCTCATCCGGCGGCGCAGCGCGCACGCGGTCCTCGGCGAGTTCTCCGGCAAGTTCGCGCAGGTGACCGCGCAGGCGCCGCACCTCGACGACCCGGTCGTCGTGGCCAGCGACCCGGGCACCTATCCCGACCTGCGCGCCATCGCCGGTGTCGACGCCTATGCCCTGACCCACTGCGAGACCTCGACCGGTGTGCTCATGCCGCTGGCCCGCCCCGACGCCGACGCGCTCGTGCTCGTGGACGCGACGAGCGCGGCGGGCGGGGTCGCGTTCGACCCGCGGGCGGTGGATGCCTACTACTTCTCGCCCCAGAAGGGCTTCGCCAGCGACGGGGGGCTGTGGCTGGCGCTGCTGTCGCCGGCCGCGCTCGAACGCTCAGACGAGGTGCGCTCCACCGGCCGACCCGTGCCCGCCACCCTGGACCTGCAGATCGCGATCGACAACGCCCGGGCGGACCAGACCTACAACACCCCAGCGGTGGCGACGCTGTTCCTCATGGCCGAGCAGATCGACGTGCTGAACGCCCGGGGCGGGCTCGAGACCGTCGCGCGGGACTGCGCCGCCACCGCCGGGCTGCTCTACGGCTGGGCCGAGCAGCGCTCGTGGGCTGCGCCGTTCGTGGCCGACCCCGCCCAGCGCAGCCCCGTCGTGTGCACGATCGACCTCGACGAGGCGCTGCCTGCGGAGCAGGTGACGGCCCTCCTGCGCGCACACGGCATCCTCGACACCGAGGCGTACCGCAAGCTCGGGCGCAACCAGCTTCGGGTCGCCACGTTCCCCGCCGTCGAGCGGGCGGACGTCGCGGCGCTCACCGCGTGCATCGACTACGTGGTCGAGCACCTCGGCTGAGAGCGCCACGGCTGAGAGCGCCACGGCTGAGAGCGCCACGGCTG
>SKPY01000530.1 GCA_007119305.1 Nitriliruptorales bacterium | reverse complement strand
GAGGCGCGCCGCCGCGGCCTCGCTGTCGTGCGCGAGTTCAGCGGTCACGGCATCGGCCGGGCCCTGCACGAGGACCCGGTCGTGCCCAACTACGGGCCCCCGGGCCGGGGCCCCCGGCTCGAGCCCGGTGTGGTGATCGCGATCGAGCCGATCCTCGTGCTCGGCCGGCCCGGCGTGGCGCTCGCCGACGACGGCTGGACCGCCCGGACCCAGGACGGCTCCCTGGCCGCCCACTGGGAGCACACGGTGGCCGTCACCGCGCAGGGCCCGCGGGTGCTCACCGCCCGTCCGGGCGAGCCCCGCTGGCCGCTGCGCGCGCCGGCACCGACCGCGGTGGACGTCACAGGGGGTGGCTGATATGCTGGCGGACCGGCCCCGCCACGGGGGTCCGTGCTCGTGGGTGCACGCCCGCTCGGGCCTCGGTGGGGCTTTCCGTGCTGCTCACCGTCTGAGCGCCCGCGTTCCGCGCCGGTTCGTGGGCCCCGTGCACGACCACCAGCAGCAGGACCGACGAGAACGCCTGACTCCGCCGAGGCCGCGATGAAAGTCCAACCGTCCGTCAAGCGCATCTGTGAGAAGTGCCGGATCATCCGCCGGCACGGCCGCGTCATGGTGATCTGCTCGAACCCGCGGCACAAGCAGCGCCAGGGCTAGCACGCCCGAGCACCAACGAGGAGCGAGCAACATGGCACGTATCGCCGGCGTTGACCTTCCCCGCGAGAAGCGGGTCGAGGTCGCACTCACCTACATCTACGGTGTCGGTCGCACCCGCGCCCGCGAGACGCTGCAGGCCACGGGGGTCGACCCCGCGATCCGCGTCGCGCAGCTGTCCGACGAGCAGGTGCGGGCGCTGCGCGAGCACATCGACGCGGGCTACCAGGTCGAGGGTGACCTGCGCCGCGAGATCTCCCAGAACATCAAGCGCAAGGTGGAGATCGGCAGCTACCAGGGCATCCGCCACCGCCGCGGCCTGCCGGTCCGCGGCCAGCGGACGCACACGAACGCCCGGACGCGCAAGGGCCCGCGGCGCACGGTCGGGGGGATCAAGAAGAAGGTCCGCAAGCACTAGCGTCGTCCCGTTCCGGGGTCCGCGCTCGGGGCTTCGGGGGCTGCACCCGCCCTCCAACCGTCAGCCGCGACCACACCCCCGACCGGCTACCGGCGAACTTGCGAAAGAGGTACGCATGGCACAGCAGAAGAAGCAGTCTGGAGCGAAGGCGCAGCGCCGCGGCCGCAAGAAGGAGCGGCGGCAGGTCGCCTACGGCCAGGCCCACATCAAGAGCTCGTTCAACAACACGATCATCACGATCACCGACCAGCAGGGCAACGTGCTCGCCTGGGCGTCGTCCGGCAACGCCGGGTTCAAGGGCAGCCGCAAGTCGACCCCGTTCGCCGCGCAGCTCGCGGCCGAGCAGGCGGCCAAGCGCGCCGCGGAGTACGGCGTGCGCAAGGTCGACGTGTACGTGAAGGGGCCGGGCTCCGGCCGGGAGACCGCGATCCGCTCGCTCCAGGCGAACGGCCTCGAGGTCCAGGTCATCAAAGACGTGACACCCATCCCGCACAACGGGTGCCGGCCGCCCAAGCGCCGGCGGGTCTAGCAGGGAGTTTCTCGCATCATGGCTCGATACACCGGACCGGACTGCAAGCTGTGCCGCCGCGAGCGGCAGAAGCTGTACTTGAAGGGCACGCGCTGCGAGGGGCCCAAATGCGCCATCGAGAAGCGGCCGTACCCGCCGGGTGAGCACGGCCGCGGGCGCATCCGCGAGAGCGAGTACCTGCTGCAGCTGCGGGAGAAGCAGAAGGCGCGCCGGATCTACGGGGTGCTGGAGCGGCAGTTCCACAACTACTACGTCGAGGCGTCCCGCCAGGGCGGCATGACCGGCGAGAACCTGCTCCGCCTCCTCGAGCTGCGGCTCGACAACGTCGTGTACCGGGGCGGGCTCGCCCGCTCCCGCGACGAGGCGCGGCAGATGGTGCGCCACCGCCACTTCCAGGTGAACGGGCGCACCGTCAACATTCCCAGCTACCGCGTGCGCCCGGGCGATGTCATCACCGTGCGCCAGCGCAGCCGCAACATGGTGCCGATCATCGGCGCGCTCGAGATCATCGGCATGAAGACGATCCCCGGCTGGCTGTCCACGGACCAGTCGAAGCTGCAGATCAGCGTCCTCGACAGCCCGACCCGCCAGCAGATCGATGTCCCCGTCCAGGAACAGCTGATCGTGGAGCTCTACTCGAAGTAACCCCAGCGCCGCGCGGCCCGCAGCCCCGCAGCGGCACGCGGTGGTCGGTTGCCGCGCGCAGGCGGCCCAGGGTGCCGGCGCGTCGGACGGGTCGCAAGGCTCGTCCCGCAGGCCGCAGGGCCCCCCGCGCACCGCCAGCCGACCGCCGAGGAAGCCGCACGAAACGCCGAGGAGGCGAACCACACAGTGCTCATCGTTCAGCGCCCCAGCATCACCGAGGATGTGCTCGTCGAGGGCGAGCGCGCCACGTTCACCATCGAGCCGCTCGAGCCCGGCTTCGGCTACACGCTCGGCAACAGCCTGCGCCGCACGCTGCTGTCGTCCATCCCCGGCGCCGCAGTGACCAGCGTGCGGATCGAGGGCGTCCTCCACGAGTTCAGCTCCATCGAGGGGGTGAAGGAAGACGTCACCGACGTCATCTTGAACCTGAAGGAGCTCGTGCTGCGCTGCGAGTCCGACGAGCCCGTCGAGATCTTCCTCGGCGGGGAGGGGCCGGGCGAGATCACCGCGGACTTCATCACCGCGCCCAGCGAGGTGGAGATCCTGAACCGCGACCTGCACATCGCCACCCTCAACCGCAAAGGCCGCGTGGAGATGTACCTGACGGTCGAGCGTGGCCGCGGCTACGTGTCGGCGGAGCGCAACAAGCGCTCCGACCAGCCGATCGGCGTGATCCCCATCGACTCGGTGTACTCGCCCGTGCGGCGCGTGACCTACCGGGTCGAGGCCACGCGGGTCGAGCAGATGACGAACTACGACAAGCTGATCCTCGACGTGGAGACCAACGGGTCGTTGTCGCCGGGTGAGGCCCTGTCATCGGCCGGGGAGACGCTCCGCGAGCTGATGGGGCTGTTCGCCGAGCACGACGAGGCCGGACCCGGCGGGCTCACCATCGGCGCCGACGCCGGCGCGCAGCAGCCGAGCTCCCCGAACCTCATGCTGCCGATCGAGGACCTCGACTTCTCCGTGCGGTCGTACAACTGCCTGAAGCGCGAGGGTGTGCAGACGGTCGGCGAGCTCGTGCACAAGACCGAGCAGGACCTGCTCGACATCCGCAACTTCGGGCAGAAGTCCATCGAGGAAGTGAAGCAGAAGCTCGCGGAGCTCGGGCTGTCCCTCGCCGACTACGGCGGGTATCCCGAGTAGCCAGCTGGCAAGGAGCGCACACGATGCCGCAGCCGAAGAAGGCCGGCCGTTTCGGTGGAACGGCCGCGCACCACAACATGATCATGGCGAACCTCGCCACCGAGCTGATCCGCCACGGGCGCATCAACACGACGTACGCGAAGGCGAAGAACGTCCAGCCGCTCGCGGAGAAGATGATCACCTTCGCCAAGCGCGGTGACCTGTCCGCCCGTCGTGAGGTGCTGCGGGTCATCCGCGATAAGGACGTCGTGCACAAGCTCTTCGCGGACGTCGGCCCGGCCCTGAGCCAGCGCAACGGCGGCTACACGCGCGTCCTCAAGCTCGGCCCCCGCAAGGGCGACCATGCGCCGATGGCGCTGATCGAGCTCGTCGAGGGCGTCGGCGGCGATGGCGAGGCCGGCCTCGACGAGGCACCGAAGCGCCGTTGGAGCCTGCGGCGGCGTCGTGGCACGCAGTCCGTGGAGGCGCGCGAGCGCGCCGAGGAGCGGGCGGCCGCGGTCGACCGGGGCGAGGAGCCGGTCGACTTCGACGCCGAAGACGTCGCCGAGGAGACCGACTCGGCCTCCCCGACCCGCCGCGAGCTCGAGGAGGACGACCGCGGGCCTGCCGCCGCCGAGGACGAGGAGCGGCCGCAGGTCGATCCCGCCGAGGTCGAGGCGCGCCTGGCGGCCCAGGAGGCGGACGAGGCCGAGGGCGACGACGAGCCGTCGGCCGAGGAGATCGCCGAGCAGACCGACTCCGCCTCGCCGAGCGCCGACGACGAGGACAGCAAGGACTAACGGGTCTCGGCGCCGTTGCCCGCCCTCGGGGGCTCGACCCGCCGATGAGCGCGCCCGAGACGACCGTGCGGGTGCGGGTGGACCTCGCCTACGACGGCGGGGGCTTCCGGGGCTGGGCGCGTCAGCGGGACGCCGCCGTGCGCACCGTGCAGGCCGTGGTCGACGATGCCCTCGCGACGCTGGCGCAAGCGCCGGTCGACACGACGGTGGCGGGCCGCACCGACGCGGGGGTGCACGCCGACCGCCAGGTCGTGCACTGCGATGTCCCGGCTGGCTGCCGCCTCGTCGCGGATCTCGAACGCGCCCGCGAGGCCCTCGACGCGCTGTGCGGGCCGGAGATCACCGTCTGGCGGGTCCGCCGGGTGCCCCGCGCGTTCGACGCGCGCTTCTCCGCCCGCCAGCGCCGCTACCGCTACCGGATCTGCGACGCCGTCGCGCTGCACCCGCTCGAGCGGCACCGGACCTGGCACGCCGGGCTCCCGCGGCTGGACACGCAGGCCATGCGGGCCGGCGGTCACCACCTCGTCGGGGAGCACGACTTCTCTTCGTTCTGCCGCAGGGCGGGGGACCAGCACCTCGTCCGGCGCATCGACGAGCTCGCCGTGCGCCGGCGCAGCGCCGGGCTCGTGACCGTCGACGTGGCGGGCAAGGCGTTCTGCCATCAGATGGTGCGCAGCATCGTCGGCGCTCTGGTGCGGGTCGGCCGCGCCCGGCGGGACCCGCACTGGGTCGCCGAGGTGCTCGCTGCACGCGACCGGCAGGCCGTCGGCGACATCGCGCCGCCGCACGGGCTCACGCTGTCCGGGGTCGTGTACACCTGAGGGTCGCGTGCGGCCGCCGGCGGTCGGGTGGCGGTTGACCCTGCGACGGCGCGGACGTATGCTGGTTCGTCGTGCGGTCGAGGCCGCGCCTGTCGCGGTGCTGTTTTCGCTGTGGCGCTGGCCAACCGCTGCGACCCGCACGACCGACCTGCATCTGACGCACCCTGAAGGCACAGACTGCTCATGCGCACGTTCTCACCCCGTCCCGCCGACATCCAGGCCTCCTGGTACGTGGTCGACGCCCAAGGCGAGATCCTCGGCCGGCTCGCGACCCGCATCGCCCATGTGCTGCGCGGCAAGCACAAGCCGACGTTCGCCCCCCACGTCGACAACGGCGACGTCGTCGTGGTGGTCAACGCGGCCGGCGTGCGCCTGACCGGCAACAAGGGCGCCCAGAAGCTCGCCCACCGCCACTCCGGGTACCCGGGCAGCCTGAAGTCGGTGCCCTTCGCGCGCATCCTGGAGGAACGGCCCGAGCGGCTGATCGAGAACGCGGTCAAGGGCATGCTGCCGAAGAACTCCGTGGGTCGCTCCCAGCTGCGCAAGCTCAAGGTGTACGCCGGCCCCGACCACCCGCACGCCGCGCAGAACCCCCAGCCCCTGCCGCGCTAGGCAGCGGGTCGCAACGAGCCGAGGACAACATGGCTGACGTGAGCACCACCAAGATCTACACCGGTCGTCGCAAGACCTCCGTGGCGCGCGTGCGGCTCGTACGCGGGACGGGGCGGTTCGTGCTGAACGGGCGCCCGCTCGAGGACTACTTCCCCATCGCCACCCTGCAGGGGCTCGTGCGGGAGCCCCTCGTGGTCACCGACACCGTGGAGCAGTTCGACGTGATCGCCCGCATCCACGGCGGTGGCGTCTCGGGGCAGGCGGGCGCGCTGCGCCACGGCATCGCCCGTGCCCTCGAAGGCGAGGAGCCCGAGTGGCGCGACACCTTGAAGAAGGCCGGCCTGCTGCGCCGCGACGCCCGCAAGGTCGAGCGCAAGAAGTACGGGCTCAAGAAGGCGCGTAAGGCTCCGCAGTACTCCAAGCGGTAGCGACCACCAGGGTCGAGGGGATGGGCCAGTACTTCGGCACCGACGGCATCCGCGGTGTCGCGAACACCGAGCTGACGCCGGAGTTCACGCTCGGGCTCGGCCGCGCGGTCGTGCGGACCCTGCGCGAGGAGGGCGTCGCGCGCCCCCAGGTGCTCATCGGCCGGGACCCCCGCGCGTCCGGGCACATGCTCGAGGCCGCGCTCGCGGCGGGGATCTGCTCTGCAGGCGGCGACGCGATCCTCATCGGCGTCGTGCCGACACCCGCGGTCGCCTACCTCGTCCCGCACCTGGAGGTGAGCTCGGGGGCCGTGATCTCGGCCAGCCACAACCCCGTGGGCGACAACGGGCTGAAGTTCTTCGGGCCCACGGGCTACAAGCTCACCGATGCGGAGGAGGAGCGCATCGAGGAGCTCCTGCAGCTGTATGACGAGTTCCGGCCCGAGGGTGGTGCCATCGGCCGGGTACGCGAGGCGCACGAAGCGGTGGCGGCCTACATCGACCACCTCGTGGCGGTCGCAGACGCGGACTGCTCGGGTCTCAAGGTCGTCGTGGACTGTGCGAACGGTGCGGCGAGCGGCGTCGCCCCCCGCGTGCTCGAGCGGCTCGGCTGCGAGGTCGTGGCCCTGTGCGCGGACCCCGACGGCGCGAACATCAACGTCGGCTGCGGCTCCACCCATCCTGAGCTCATGGCCCGTGCGGTGGTGGAGCACGGCGCCGACGTAGGCCTCGCGCACGACGGCGACGCAGATCGCCTGATCGCCGCGGACAGCGCGGGCAACCTCGTCGACGGTGACGCCATCCTCGCGATCCTCGCCGACCGCGAGCACCGCAGACGCGGGCTGCAGACGGTCGTGACGACGGTGATGACCAACCTCGGGTTCACCCAGGCGATGCAGCAGCGTGGCATCGAGGTGATCCAGACCAAGGTCGGCGACCGCTACGTGCTCGAGGCGATGCGCGCGGGGGGGCATCCCCTCGGCGGCGAGCAGTCGGGGCATCTCATCCTCGCTGAGCACGCGACCACCGGTGACGGCGTGTTGTCGGCGGTCGCGCTGCTGTCGGCGCTGGCGGACAGCGGCCGGTCGCTCAGCGAGCTCGCAGCCATCATGACGCGGCTGCCCCAGGTCCTCGTGAACGTGTCGGGGGTCGACCGGGCCAGCCTCGACGGTGCGGCGCGCCTGTGGGCCGCCGTGCGCGAGGCCGAACAGGCACTGGACGGGTCGGGACGGGTGCTGGTGCGCGCGTCCGGCACGGAGCCCCTCGTGCGGGTGATGGTGGAGGCGGAGTCCGAGGAGCGCGCCAGCGAGGTCGCCGAGCAGCTCGCCGGCGTGGCCGCCGCCGAGCTCACCCCCACGCCCTGACTGCCCTCGCCCTCGGCCGAGCTCACCCCGACGCGCTGAGCTGCCAGGCCTGCTGAGGGCCGGGTGCCCGACCCGCCCTCCTCAGCGGCTGGCCAGCCACCGCCACCGGGTGACCTGGATGCCCGCGGCCACGCAGACGAGCAGGGTCAGGACCGCACTGACCGGCCGGCCAAGGACCAGCCACGGGGCCGTCGCCGCGACGCCGTACAAGCCCACCTCGATCGCGACCCGGACGGCCCCGGGCACCGCCACGCCCGTGACGTTCTTGTCACCGGGCACGTTGAAGAGGGCGGGCGCGCCGACCAGCACCACGAGCGTGAGCGCCCCGAGCAGCACCGAGGTCCGCCCCGCAGCCCAGGCCCCCGTGCCCCAGGCGAGCAGCTCGGTCGCGAAGCGGGTCCCGGCGCGAAGGGCCGTGTCCGCTGGCTGCTCGGTCACGCCCGCCACCTCCCCTGCTGCGCGCTCGACCGGCGCGCTGCGCCTCCCGCCTGACCACCACCAAGTATCGCATCGGCAGCCCCCTGGGACGGTGCGCACGCCTGGCCGGCGCGGCGCTCGTCCCGCCGCGTGGACTGCCGCCACGTTGGCGGGTGCGGGCGAGGTTGCCTCGGGGTGGGCTCAGGGGCAGGACCAGGGTGATCCCCGATGCCCGCAGGGATCCGCTGCGTCACCGTGCAGGGTGTGGTGCCGTCCCGCACACCGTCGCTGGAGACCAGCCGGGGCCGCACCCCGAGGAGGTCCGATGACGACGCAGTGGTGGTGCCCGGTCTGCGCCACGCCTTGTCCGTGGCCGCCGGCGGGATCGTGCGAGCGCTGTGGCGCACCGCTCGACAGCCCGCTCATCAGCGACGTCATCGACACCGACCGGCGCCTTGCGGCCCTGCAGGAGCGCCGCCGCAGCCTCGTGGCCGCCCTGCGGGCCGCTGCCGGCTCGCCAGCCCCGCCCGCCCCGTCCACACCGGCCGCAGCGGATGCGT
>SKPY01000022.1 GCA_007119305.1 Nitriliruptorales bacterium | reverse complement strand
CGTCGGCGGTGACGCCGGGGGCCGCAGCGGACTGCGCGCGGCCCCCGGCGCCGCCATCACGGACAGAGCTCATCGTCGAGCGCGGTCCACTGGCCGTCTTCGACGACCCACAGCGGCGAGCACACCATGCCTGTCCGACGGCCGTCGTCACGGGGGGTGAGGGTGATCGGCAGGGACACGCCCTGGGTGTCGAAGTCCTCGATCTCGTCGAGCGCGTCGGCGATCGCAGGCCCGGTCACCTCGTCGCCGGCATCGATGACCGACTCGATGGCGGTGGCCATCAGGTCCATCTTCCACCAACCCTGCGTGTAGTGCAGGCTGGTCAGCTCCTCGCCCTGGCCTTCGAGGAACTCACGGGCGTCGTCCTGGCCGGGCACCTCGTGGGCGACCGGGGCCCAGGGCTGCACCGCGACCGCCCCCTCCGCGGCGTCGTCGGCGAGGTCGACGAACAGCTCACCGCCGGCCCAGTTCAGCAGCACGAGCTGGATGTCGAGGCCCTGGTCGACGATGTCGCGGGCGAGCACCGCCGCGGGGCTCTCGACGTTCTGCACGATGATGTAGCTGACGCCGTCGTCCTGGACCCGGCGCAGCTCGCCGACGAAGTCGGTCGCACCGCTCGGCATCACGTGCACCTGGTAGCCGAGGTCGAGGCCCTCCTCCTCGACGTAGGTCTCGCCGTCAGGCACGGGCGAGGTCCCGAACGGACTGTCGTGGTGGAAGACCGCGACCTCGGCGCCCGGATCCTGGTCGTGGATCCAGCGCAGTGCGATGCGCATCTGGTCGGAGTAGCTCGTCGCGACGATGAAGTTGTAGGGGGTCTCCTCGGCGTGGGTGAGCTCCTCGGAGTACGACGCGGACATGAACGGGATCTCGTCGGCGTTCACCCGACCGCGCAGCGCCTCGGTGTCGGCGGTGCCCCAGCCCTGGATGGCGACGGCTCCTTGCGCCGCGTAGTCGCTGTAGAGGCGCTCGGCGATCGCGACGTCGTACTGGTAGTCCTCCCACAGCAGCTCGATCGGCCGGCCGGCGATGCCGCCCTGCTCGTTGCGCCACTCGACGTAGCCGCGGACGCCCTCGGAGTAGGGGGTGCCCACGTCACCGGTCGGACCCGACAGGTCGGCGATGTTGCCGATCACGATCGGTTCACCGTCGGCCTCGTCGGGCGCATCGGGGTCGGCGGGATCGGGCTCGGCGACGTCGTCACCGCAGGCCGCCAGCGTGAGTGCGAGTGCGGCAAGTAGAACGAGCAGCTTCTTCATGGTGTCTCCTCCAGGGGGATGCATCTCGGCTCCTTACGTGTCAATAGCGGAACGGCCACAATCGGAAGAAGTCCTTGACCCGTTGCCAGGTCCGGTCAAGCCCTCGCGGTTCGAACAGCAGGAACAGCACGATCACGAGGCCGAACACGACCAGCTGGATGGCCGGCATCTCGCGTGCTAGGACCGGGAGCGTGTCACGGACGTTGCGGGCGAACTGCTGGATGGCCGCCGGCAGCACGGTCATGAACGTCGCCCCGTACACGGAGCCTGCGACGCTGCCCAGGCCCCCGACGATGATCATCGCGAGGTACAGCACCGACACGTCGAGCGTGAAGCGCTCCCAGGTCACGATCGTCCGGTAGTGCGCGGTCAGCGCCCCGGCGAGCCCGACCAGCGCCGAGGAGATCGCGAACGACAGAAGCTTGTAGCGCCCGACGTCGATGCCCATCACCGCGGCCGCGATGTCCTGGTCCCGGATCGCGTGGAACGCACGCCCAAGGCCCGTGCGGAACAGGTTGCGGGCACCGAACACGACGAGCGCGGCCGTCCCGAAGATGACCCAGTACCAGGCGAAGTCGGTCTGCAGCGCCCAGCCGAAGAGCTCGGGGGAGGGCACCACGATCGCGTCGAGCCCGCCCGTCACGAACTCCCAGTTGCGGAAGGCGAACAGCAGGATGAACTGCGCCGCGAGTGTCGCCATCGCGAGGTACAGGCCCTTGAGCCGCAAGGAGGGCAGGCCGAAGAACGTGCCGATCGCGGCGGTCATCGCGACCGCGATGATGATCGCCACGAGGGTGGGCACGTCGAAGCGCGTGACGAGGATCGCCGAGGTGTAGGCGCCCACACCGAGGAAGGCGCCCGTGCCGAGGCTGATCAGGCCGGTGTGCCCGGTGAGGATGTTCAGCCCGACCGCACCGATGATCGCGATGCCGATCTGGTTGGCGACGGTCAGCCAGAAGGGGCTCAGCACGAACGGCGCCACGATCACCGCGACGAAGAGCAGCGCCAGGCGGATCCACTCCGCGCGGGTCGTGCGCAGCGCGAGGTCGGCCTCGTAGCTGGTGTGGTAGACGCCTGTTGCCGTGGCCATGCCTGCCCCTCAGACTCGCTCGATCCGGACTTCGCCGAACAGCCCGTAGGGGCGGAACAGCAGGATGAGGACGAGCACGACGTACGGGATGACCTGCTGCAGGCCCCCGCCCACGTAGCCGGCCGTGAACGTGATGAGCAGGCCGATGATCGCGCCGGCGATCATGGCACCCGGCACCGAGTCGAGCCCGCCCAGGATGACGACGGGGAACACGAGCAGGCCGAACACCGCGACCTCGCCCGACACGCCGAACAGGTTCGCGACGATGATGCCGGCGAACACCGCGCTCACCGCGGCGAGCGCCCAGGCGAGCGCGAACACGCGGCGGACGCTGATGCCGACCACCATCGCGGCCTGCTGGTCGTCGGCGACCGCGCGCATGGCGATGCCGTGCCGGGAGCGCTGGAAGAACAGGGTCAGCGCGGCGAGGATCGCGCCGGCGAGCAGCATGGCCCAGATGCGGTTCAGCGACAGCGGCACGCCGAGGACCGCGACCGTCCCCCGCGGGATGAACGCCGGCATGGAACGCGGCTCGGTGCCCCAGATGAACTGCACGATGCCCTGGAGGATGAAGGCGAGGCCGATCGTCACCATGATCACCGAGATCACGTTCTCACCGACGAGCGGGCGCAGGACGAACCGCTCCGTCGTGAGCGCCACGAGCACCGCGACGACGAGGGCGACCAGGATCGCCAAGGACCAGTGCATGCCGAAGTCCACGATCCCCGCCCACACGACGTAGGCGCCGACCAGCAGGAAGTAGCCCTGGGCGAAGTTGATCACGCCCGTGGCCTTGAAGATGATCACGAAGCCGAGCGCGGCGAGCGCCAGGATCGCGCCGTTGGCGAGCCCCGTGACGGTGAGCTGGATGAAGGTCTCCACGCGCTGCCCCCTACCGCCCGCTCCAGGCGAACCGGCGTCGCTTCGGTGCCGGGGTGAACCCGTCCATCGGCTTGATCGCGAGTTGGATCTTGCGCTCCACGGAGGTGCCGTCCTGATAGGTGACCGTGCTCGTCACGGTGACCGCGTCGACGTCGCTGTACAGCGCCTCGATCAGCTCCCCGTAGCGCTCGCTGATCACCCCCCGCCGCACCTTGCGTGTGCGGGTGATCTCCTCGTCGTCGGGGTCGAGCTGCTTGTGCAACAGGAGGAACCGGCGCACCTGGATGGCCTCGGGCAGGTCCTCGTTGGCCCGGTGAACCGCTGCGGCGATGAGCTCGTAGGCCGCGGGTTTCTGCGCGAGGTCGGTGTAGGTCGTGTAGGACAGGTGCTCGCGCTCCGCCCAGGCGCCGACGGTGTGCATGTCGATCGTGACCAGCGCGGTGATGTACGGCCGGTCCTCGCCCCCGAAGACCACCGCCTCCTCGACGTAGGGGCTGAACTTGATCTTGTTCTCGATGAACGCTGGGGAGAAGCGCGTCCCGTCGGCCGCTTCCATGACGTCCTTGGCCCGGTCGATGACGACGAGCTGGTCTGAGTTCAGCGCCTCGCCGGAACCCGCCATCTCGGGCGTCTCCAGGTAGCCGGCGTCGCCGGTGTGCAGCCAGCCGTCGGCGTCGACGGCCTCCTTCGTCGCCTCCTCGTTGCGGTAGTAGCCCTCGAAGACCGCGGGGCTGCGGAGGAGGATCTCGCCGTCCTCGGCGATGCGCAGCTCGGTGGCGGGGATCGGGGTGCCGACGGTGTTGAAGCGCACGTCGTCGTCGCGATGCGCTACGGCAATCCCGCAGATCTCGGTCTGCCCGTAGATCTGCTTGAGGTTCACCCCGATGGCGTGGAAGAACCGAAACACGTCCGGGCCCAGCGGCGCCCCGCCCGTGTAGCAGCGCCGCACCCGCGTGAGACCCAGCTGCTCGCGCACGGGCCGCAGCGCGACCTGCTCGGCGACCGCTCCGAGCGCGCGCTGCGCCGGCCCGGCCCGCTCGCCCCGCACCCGGCTGTCAGCGATGCGCTCGCCGACGCGGTGGCCCCACGCGAAGACGGCGCGCTTCAGCCAGCCGGCCTCCCCCACCCGCACCTGCACGTCGGAGACCATGTCCTCCCAGATCCGCGGCGGGCTGAACATCACGTCGGGACCGATCTCGCGCAGGTCGGCCTTGACGGTGTTGGCCTCCTCGGGGAA
Organism: Nitriliruptorales bacterium; assembly: GCA_007119305.1. Lineage (GTDB taxonomy): Bacteria > Actinomycetota > Nitriliruptoria > Euzebyales > Egibacteraceae > SKPY01. The sequence continues at coordinate 3,911 of SKPY01000022.1, read as the reverse complement.
CGACACGGTGAAGCCCGCCTGCAGACCGCACGCGACGGTCAGCATCTGCTCACCGATCCACGCGAACGGCAGGAAGCTCACGTAGCGGGTGCGCGCATCGATCGGGTCGATGCTCATGAGGCTGCGGCCCATCGCGAGCAGGTTGCCGTGCGAGAGCATCGCGAGCTTCGGCAGCGCCGTCGTGCCCGAGGTGGTGCAGATGACGGCGATGTCGCTGGACTGGCCGGCCGCGACCTGCTCGTCGAGCCAGCCGGGCCGGTCCACCTCGAGCGCCTGGCCCCGCACCTCGACGTCGGTGAACTCGAGCAGGTAGTCCTCGTCGTAGTGCTCGAGACCCCGCGGGTCGTAGTACACGACCGCCTCGACGGTGTCGAGGCGGTCCCACAGGCGGATGAGCTTGTCGACCTGCTCCTGGTCCTCGGCCACGACCACGCGCACGCCGGCGTGGGTGAGGATGTGGACGATCTCCTCGCCCACGCTCGTGGGGTAGACGCCGACTACGCAGGCACCCAGCGACTGCGCCGCCAGCTCGCTGATCAACCACTCGGGGCGGTTGTCGCCGAGCACCGCGACCACCTCGCCCGGTTGGACGCCGAGATCGGCGAGCCCGTGGGCGAAGTCGCGGACGCGTTTGCGGTAGCCCGACCACGTGACCGGCTGCCAGATGCCGTAGCGCTTCTCCTGCAACGCGATGCGCTTGTCCCCGTGCCGCTCCGCGAGGTCGTGCAGCAGCTTCGGGAACGTCAGCGCGGCCGGGATCGGCTCAGGCGGGTCCTCCCGCGGCCGCACGATGCGGCGCGGATCCCGCTCGGCGGCAGGCTCGCCGCTCGTCGGCCGGTCCGGCGCGCTCATGAGGCCTGCTCCTCACCAAGGTAGGCGGTGATGACCTCGGGGTTGGCCTTCACCTCGTGGGGCGGCCCCGTGGTGATCTGGCGGCCGAAGTCGAGGACGCTCACCACGTCGGAGATGTCCATCACCACCTCCATGTCGTGTTCGATGAGCACCACGGTGACCCCCGCGAGGTCGTTGACGTCGAGGATGAAACGGGCCATGTCCTCTTTCTCCTCGGTGTTCATCCCCGCCATCGGCTCGTCGAGGAGCAGCACCGCGGGCTGCAGGCACAGCGCCCGTCCCACCTCGACGCGCTTCTGGATCCCGTACGGCAGGGCGCCCACGTGCGCGTTGCGGACCGCCTGGATCTCCAGGAAGTCGATGACCTCCTCGACGAGCTCGCGGTGGGCGATCTCCCGCCGCCGCGCGGGGCCGAAGAAGAGGAACGACTGCCAGACCGAGTGCCGCATGTGCACGTGGCGCCCGAGCATGAGGTTGTCGAGCACGCTGATGTGCTTGAACAGCTCGATGTTCTGGAAGCTGCGTGCGACGCCCCAGCGCGCGATGCGGCTCGGCCGGGCGCGCGTGAGGACGTGGGCGGCCTCACCCTCGTGGAGCTTGATGTGGCCCTTCTGCGGCCGGTACAGCCCGCTGATGCAGTTGAGCAGGCTGGTCTTGCCGGCACCGTTGGGCCCGATGATCGCGTGGATGTCGCCCTGGTGGACCGTGAGGCTGACATCGGCCAGCGCCGTGACCCCGCCGAAGCGCAGCCGCACGTCGTCGACCTCGAGCTGCGGGGCACCCTTGTCCAGGGTGCTGCCGTTGAGGTTGTGCCGGTATTGCCTCGTCACGCTCGCTGGCCCTCCGGTCGCAGCCATGACGGCGCCGCCGTACGAGGGCGGTAGTCCCTCGGCTGGCATACAACACGTTCCACTATGCGGAAGTCAATAGGTTCTTACGAAAGACTTTCTCTTATGGTGGGCGCCGGTTAAGATCCCTGGGCGTCCGGAGTGGCCGGCGGTCGAGGCCGACGAGAGGAACTGGTGAGCGAGGCAGCACCTGCACGCGGGACACTCGGCACGATTCGCAACGCGGCGGTCCTGCTCGATCTGCTGAGTGAGGGCCCGGCGTTCCACCAGCTGTCGGATCTCGCGGAGCGCTCGGGGATGTCGTTGCCGACCGTGCACCGGCTCCTGCGCTCGCTGGTGAGCGCAGGCCTGGTGGAGCAGGATCCGGCGTCCTCGCGCTACGGCCTCGGGCCCGAGCTGGTGCGGCTGTCCGAGCGCTACGTGGAGCGGCTGCCGCTGCTGCACATCATCGCGCCCTACCTCGTCGACCTGCGCAACCGCACGTCGGTGACCGTTCTCGTGGCGATCCTCGTCCGCGACACCGTCGTGTACGTCGACCGCATCGACGGAGCGGACGTGGGCGGGTTGTTCCGGCGGGCGGGACGCAGCTTCCCGGCCGCGCGTACCGCAGCCGGGCGCATCCTGCTCGGTCATGCCGGCGCGGACGCGTGGGAGCGACTGGGCCTCGCCGACGACGAGGACACGCTCGAGGCCGTGCGGCGCTGGGGCAAGGCCGAGCATCTGACCGCGCCCGTCGACGGCATGGAGGACCGCATCGAGGTGGCGGTGCCGGTCTCGAGCGCAGACGGGCACGCCGACGCCGCGCTCGTGGCCATCGGCGGCCCCCCGACGTTCCCCGCCGAGCGGCTCGTCGTGGAGGTCGTCCCGCAGCTCCAGCAGACCGTCGCGGCGGTCAGGCGGGTGGTCGGCAGTGGCTGATGGCGTCCAGCGGGCCCTCGCGCTGTGGCGCGACGAGAGCGCGAAGCTGGCTTGGACGACGCCGTTTCGCACCGTCTACGAGGCCGGCGACACCCCGCACGGCCGCTGGTTTCCCGACGGCCGCCTGAACGTCGCGGCGAACTGTCTCGAGCGCCATCTCGAGCGGCGGGGTGGCCGCGTGGCGCTGCACTGGGAGGGCGAGCCCGGTGACAGCCGCTCGGTCACGTACGTGGAGCTCGAGGAGGAGGTCCGCGCCCTGTCCGCGGGCCTCAGCCGGCTCGGCGTGGGCCCCGGCGACCGGGTGGCGCTCCACCTCGGCATGCTCCCGGAGACGGTCGCGGCGATGCTCGCGTGTGCGCGGATCGGTGCCGTGCACTGCCTGCTGTTCACGACGCTGCCTGCGGAGGCGCTGGCCGACCGCCTCGAGGACCTCGCTCCCAAGGTGCTGATCACGCAGGACGGCTCGTGGCGCCACGGCGTGGTGCTGCCGCTCAAGTCCCGGGCCGACGAGGCGCTCGGGGCGGTTCCCGGGGTCGAGCACACCATCGTGGTCCGGCGCACCGGCATGGATGTGGCCTGGTTCGAGGGCGACCGGTGGTACCACGACGTGGTGGAAGAAGGCGCCGAGGCGCCTGCGACACCACCAGCCGACGTCGACGCGGACCATCCCCTGCTGGTCGTGCACCTCGCGAACCGTCGTGGCCGCCCCACCGGCATCGTGCACCGCTCGGCTGGCGTGCTCGTGTACGCGGGGATGCTGCACACGCGTGCGCTGTCGGCCAGCGCCGAGGACATCTTCTGGTGCCCGGTCGACATCGGCTGGCTCGCCGGCCAGACGCACGGCATCTACGGCCCGCTCGTGGCGGGCGCGACGAACGTGCTGTTCGAGGGCATGCTCGACACCCCCACGCACGCACGGGCGTGGCAGATCATCGAGCGCTACGGGGTGAACGCCCTCGTCACGACGCCCTCGGTCGTGCGCAGCCTCCACGGCTGGGTGGACGCCCCGCCGGAGCCCCACCGGCTGGCCTCGCTGCGGCATCTCGCGACCGCCGGCGAGGCCATCGAGCCCGAGATCCGCGCGTGGTTCGCCTCGGCCGTGGGCAGCGGCCGCGCGGTCGTCCGCGACGGCTGGGGGCAGACGGAGCTGGGCGGGGTCGTGACGGTCACCCCCGCGCCGTCCCCCCCGCTGCCCGACCCGGGCCTGGCTGTGCTCGACGAGCACGGCGCACCGGTGCCTGCGGGTGCGACCGGCGAGCTCGTCCTGCGCCATCCCTGGCCGGCCATGTTCCT
>SKPY01000143.1 GCA_007119305.1 Nitriliruptorales bacterium | reverse complement strand
CCCCCCGAGGAGCCCGCAGGGCCCCACAGCGGGGCTACGCGCAGGCGGGGCTCAGCCGACCGAGCCCTCCATGTTCAGGCTGATCAGGCGGTTGAGCTCGACCGAGTACTCCATGGGCAGCTCCTTCGAGATCGGCTCGATGAAGCCGCGCACGATCATCGCGAGGGCCTCGAACTCCTCGATGCCGCGCGACTGCATGTAGAACAGCTGCTCCTCACCGACCTTGGACACCGAGGCCTCGTGGCCGATGCGGGCGTCCTCCTCCTCGATGTCCATGTACGGGTAGGTGTCGCTGCGTGCGTGCTCGTCGAGCAGGAGCGCGTCGCAGACCACGTTGGACTTCACGCGGTTGGCGCCCTCCTTGATCGAGACCTGCCCGCGGTAGCTCGTGCGGCCCTCGCCCTGCGCCACCGACTTCGACACGATGTTGGAGCTCGTGTCGGGGGCGTGGTGGACCATCTTCGCGCCGGCGTCCTGGTGCTGGCCGTCGCCGGCGAACGCCACCGACAGGACCTCGCCGCGGGCGCCGCGGCCCATGAGGAACACGCTCGGGTACTTCATCGTGACCTTCGAGCCGATGTTGCCGTCGATCCACTCGACGGTGGCGTCCTCGTAGGCCGCCGCCCGCTTCGTCACGAGGTTGTAGACGTTGTTCGACCAGTTCTGGATGGTCGTGTAGCGCAACCGGGAGCCGGGCTTGGCGATCAGCTCGACGACCGCCGAGTGCAGCGAGTCGCTCGAGTAGATCGGCGCCGTGCAGCCCTCCACGTAGTGCACGTAGCTGCCGGGCTCGGCGATGATGAGCGTGCGCTCGAACTGGCCCATGTTCTGCTGGTTGATGCGGAAGTAGGCCTGGAGCGGGATGTCGACCTTGACGCCCTCGGGCACCCAGATGAAGCTGCCGCCCGACCACACCGCCGTGTTCAGCGCCGAGAACTTGTTGTCGTTGGCCGGGATCACCTTCATGAAGTGCTCGCGGAACAGGTCCTCGTGCTCCTGCAGGGCCGTGTCGGTGTCGAGGAAGATGACGCCCTGCGCCTCGAGGTCCTCGCGCACCTTGTGGTAGACGACCTCGGAGTTGTGGACGACCATGCCCTCGGCGATGAAGTTGTGCGGGCCGTCGACCTCGATGTCGTAGACGGGCTCGACCTCGCCTTCCTCGATGGCGGTCACCCGGGCGAACCCGAGGTGCTGGGTGACGTGGCTGCGGAACGTCGTGCCTCGCGCGCTCGTCGCCGAGTGGTGGTAGCGACGCCGCTCGAAGCGCGCCGTGCGCGCCGGGTTGCGGCAGTCGAGCTGCTCGAAGTCGCCGCTGATCCCGAGCCGGAACGCCACGAGCGTGCGGTCGGTGTCGTGCGGGTGCTTGTTGGTGAACTCCCAGGGACCGGCGGTGCGCAACCCGCTGACGGCCGCGAGCGCAGCCGCCTGCTCGAGCAGGGGCTGGTTGGCGCTGGTCAGCAGGATGCTGCCCCAGCGCTCCGGGCGGACGTACCCGTCGGCGTCGATCCAGCCTCCGAGGAAGGCCATGCGCTGGTCCTGCGGCAGCCCGAAGACCCAGTCGGGGACGCGCTTGGTCAGCGCGGTGCCGACGAAGCCGAGGTCCTCGATCCACTCGACGAGCGCCTTGGAGTTGAGCACGACCCGCACGTCGTCGGCGGCGATGGCGGTCAGTCCGAGCTGCTCCTCGGCGATGCGGATGATCTCGGCACGGACCTCCGGCTGCGTGGACGGGACGGCGAACTGGACCCGGTGGGTCCGCCCCGCGGCCTGCAGGCTGCCGTCGCCGACGAAGAAGCCGAGCAGCCACATGAGATCGACGTTGGTCTCGGACGGCACGCGGGCTCGCGAGCGGCCGTGCGGGTCCGACATGGCCGGCAAGGCATGGGCGGCGCCGAACTCGGGCAGGCCACGCGGGACCGCGACGAGATCGCCGACGGCGAGCTCACCGACGGTCTTCCACCTGCGGGCGTAGCGCGCCCGCTGGCGACCCGGCTTGCGGTCGTCGGACAGCGTGAGCACCGGGTGGTTGTCGGTGGCGCGGATCGTGCGGCCGCCGACGGTGACCCGGTACGTCTGGCGGACGTCGGTCTGGGCCCCCGCACGCACCGGGGCGACGACGAACCGCCCCGACTCCTCGTCCAGGGCGAAGACGCGATCGCCGGTGTCGACCTCCTTGATCGGCACCACACCCCGGTTCGCGGTCCACACACCCGTGTCACCGGAGAGGCACTCGTACTGGGCGGCGACGCCGGCGATCAGGCGCTGCTTCTCGGCCTCGGGGATGCCGAGCTTGTCGTAGGTGTCCTTGATCTCGGCAGGCAGCTCGTCCCACGTGGTCGCCTGCTGCTCGGTCGACTTGATGTAGTAGTAGATGTTGTCGAAGTCGATGCCGGACAGGTCGGCGCCCCAGTTCGGCATCGGCCGGCGCTGGAAGTGCTCGTAGGCCTTCAAGCGCGTGGCGAGCATCCACTCGGGCTCGTTCTTCATCGCCGAGATCTCGCGGATGACGTCCTCGTTGAGGCCGCGCTTCGGCTCGAAGACCGGCGTGACGTCGTCGTGCCAGCCGTACTTGTACGTGCCGAGCTGAAGGTCCTCAGCTTTCGTCGCCATCGTGTGCTCCTGTGTCGTTGGCGTTGCGTTGCGGGTCGTTGCCGGGTTGCTTGATCGTGCAGACGCAGGCGTTCGCGCCGCCCGCGATGGTCTCGCGCCGGCTGACGCTCACCCCGAGCAGCTGCTGGAACAGCGCGGCCTCGTAGGCGCACAGCTCCGGGTGCTCGGCGGCGATGTCGGCGATCGCGCAGTGCTCCTGGCGCAGCTCGAGCGTGGTCGCGCCCTCGGGGACGTCGACCGTGGCGACCGACGACGGGAAGCCGTCCTCGGACAGGAGGTCGGCCAGCCGTTCCACCCGCGTGGGCAGGGCAGCATCGTCATCGTCACCGACTGCGGCGGCGTAGCGTTCGCCCTGGCGTGCTTGCCGCCAACGCAGGAAGCCTAGCAGGGCCTTGCGCCCGTGCGCGTCCTCGAGGTAGTCGAGCAGCTCGTTGGCGAGCTCCGCGGTGCGGTCGGGGAACAGCCGGTGCGCACGCTCGGTGAGCGTGTACTGCTGGCCCGGGCGCCCGGGGCCGTCCCGGCGGACGGTCTCGGCGCGCACGAGGCCGTCGCGCTCGAGCACCTGCAGGTGGCGGCGCACGGCCACCTCGCTGACGCCCAGCTCGGCCGCGAGCTGGGCCACCGTCGCTGCGGTGCCGCTCAGGGCCTGCACGACCTGCGCCCGGGTCTTGCCGAGCAGGTCGACGAGCGTGCTCTCGGTCGCTGCAGTCACACAAATATTTGTAGCACAATGTTGAGAAACTCGCAGCGCCGGCGGCGGGGCCTGCTACTCGACGAACAGCGTGCGGGCCGGCAGGTCCACGTCGTTCCACAGCCGCGCGCCGCGCAGTTCGTTGCCGTCACCGACCTGCGCGCGGGCGCCGACGATCGCGTTGTGCAGGGCGACCCCGTTGCCGATGCGGGCGCCGGCGCACACGATCGAGTTCACGATCTCCGCGCCGCGACCGATCGTGACGCCGTCGAACAGCACGCAGTCCTCGAGCTGGGCGCCCTCCGCGACCGAGGAGTTCGACCCCAGCACGGTGCGCCCGAACAGCTGGGCGCCGGCTTCGAGGATGACGTCGCCGCCGAGCGCGGCGGGCTGGATCACCGCGACGTCCTCGCGGGTCACGCGCGCCCCCTCCCACAGGTACTCCCCGACCCGCTCGCCCGCCGGCCACCAGTCGACGCGGCCTTCGAGGACGTGGCGGTTCGCCTCCAGGTAGTAGCTCGGCCGGCCGATGTCGAGCCAGTAGCCGCCGTCGAACAGCCCGAACAGCGGCTCGCGCTCCTTCACCATCACGGGCAGGAGCTCCTGCTCGAAGCTGAAGAACGTGTCGGGCGGGATCCGGCTCAGCACCTTCGGGTCGAGCATGAGGATGCCGGCGTTCACGAGGTGCGAGGTCGTCTCCTCGGGGGCGGGCTTCTCGAGGAAGCGCTCCACGAAGCCGTCGCTCGCGAGCTCGAGCACCCCGAACTGGGTCACGTCGCGGGCGCTGGTGAGCCAGAACGTGACGAGCGCGCCACGGCTCGTGTGCAGCTCGAGGAGCGCCGCCGGGTCGGGGGTGGCCACGACGTCGCCGTTCAGCCACAGCAGCGGCCGGTCGTCGAAGGCGTCCTCGTCGGCGCACCAGCGCAGCGCCCCGCCGGTGCCCAGCGGTGCCGGCTCGACGATGATGCGGACGTTGAGGCCGAGCTCCGTTGCCTCGGCCTCGACCCCCTGGAAGCGCTCGGCGTTGTAGCCGAGCGCGAGGGTGACGTCGCGGACGCCGTGGGCGGCGAGGTGGGCGAGCTGGTGCGAGATGAGCGGGCGGTTGCCGATCGGGACGAGCGGCTTGGGCAGGTCGACGGTGATGGGTCGCAGGCGGGTGCCCTTCCCGCCGGCCAGGATGACCGCTTGAACGTCCACGTCACTCCCCTCCCGGAGAGGCTTGCGGCGACTGCCGCCGACGCGAGCCTAGGCGTGTCGGTGCCTTAGACATTCCATCCTGGCGGAGGATTCGAAACCCGCCAAGCGCGGGCATGGGTAAAGGCCGGTACGTGACCGGCCCCTCGTGGTGCCCGTGCCTTGCTGCTTGCGACGCACCGGCGCCCTGCTGCCTGCTGCGTCTCGCTGCCCGCGCCGGCGCCTGCTGCGCTGCTGCCTGCTGCGTCTCGCTGCCGGCGCCCGCGCCGCCGCGGCTACTGCCGCGAGCGTCGCCTGCGGCGGACCTCCCCCTGGATCATGTCCGACTGGTGCATGAACTTGCGCAGCCGCTGGTTGAACTCCTTGTCGATCCTGGTCGACGACCGGCGCTGCACCTCGTCCTCCCAGGTCGGGTCGGTGCGCTTGATCGACAGGTCGACCCGGCCGTCGTCCTTGATCGCGAGGACCTTGACGGTGACCTGCTGGCCTTCGGTGAGGTAGGCGTGGATGTTCTCGACGAAGTCGCGGTCGACCTCGCTGATGTGGACGAGACCCGTGGTCTCCTCGTCGAGCTGCACGAACGCCCCGAAGTCATGCAGACGGACGACCTTGCCGGTGACGATGTTGCCTGGCTGAACTGACACCATGCTCCTCTCGCGGACAGTGCGCCGCCGTCTGCAGACGGCGGCGTGGGTTCCGCACTCGTTGATCTTGACGGACTACTGCCAGGCTAGCAGGCTCGGCGCGCACCGCGATGCGCCGCCTGCGCGCACCCGACCGAAAGGCTTTCCGATGCGTGCTGTGATCGCCCCCGACCCCGGGGGCCCCGAGGCCCTGCGGGTGGTCGACCGGCCGGCTCCCGACCCGGGTCCGGGCGACCTCCTCGTGCGCGTGGCGGCCGCGGGCGTCAACCGCGCCGACGTGATGCAGCGCCGGGGGTTGTACCCCCCGCCGCCCGGTGCGAGCGACGTGCTCGGCCTCGAGGTCGCCGGGACCGTGGAGGCGGTGGGCTCCTCGGCGGGCCGCTGGACGGTCGGTGATCGCGTGTGCGCCGTCCTGGCCGGCGGCGGCTACGCCGAGCTCGCGCTCGTGCCGGCAGCCACGGCGCTGCCCTGGCCCGAGGGCCTCGACGCCGTCGGCGCAGGCGCGGTGCCGGAGGTGTTCGCGACCGTCTACGACAACGTCGTGCGCCGGGCGCGCCTCGCGCCGGGGCAGAGCGTGCTGTTCCACGGCGGCGCGAGCGGCATCGGCACCGCGGGCATCCAGCTCGCCAAGCGCATGGGCTGCCACGTGCTCGTCACCGCCGGCAGCGACGCGAAGCTCGCGGCGTGCCGGGAGCTCGGGGCCGACGAGGCGATCAACTACCGCAGCGAGGACATCGTCGAGCGGGTCCGCCAGGCCACGGGCGACCGCGGCGTCGACGTGATCCTCGACATCATCGGCGCCGACTACCTCGAGACCAACCTGCGCTGCCTCGCCACCGAGGGCCGTCTCGCGATCATCGGGCTGATGGGCGGCGCCAAGACCGAGATCGACCTGCGCCGGGTGCTGACCGGCCGTCTGACCGTGCTTGCCTCGACGCTGCGCCCCCGCCCGGTCGAGGACAAGGCCGCGCTCGCCCGCCTGCTCGAGGCCGAGGTGTGGCCGGGGTTCGCCGACGGCTCCCTGCGCCCCGTCATCGACCGCACCTTCCCGCTGGAGGAGGCCGCGGCCGCGCACGCCCGCATGGAGGCCAGCGACCACATCGGCAAGCTCGTCCTCACGCTGGAGTAGCGGCGCCAGCAGCGATGAGCGACCGTCCGGCGCCCCTGGCGGCGGCATGCTGGCGGGTTCGGCCACGACGGGCGCGCCCGCACGGTCAGGAAGGCCGTTCTTCCCCTCGTGGCTCGACGACGCCCCCACGCTCGCTCCCTGTCCGCAGCCTGCGACCGGGACGATGCAGCGCCGGCGCGGCAACCTCCGAGCCCGCCCCGCCCACCGCAGCCTGCGCCGCCGACGATGCAGCGCCGGCGCGGCGGGGTGGGCTGGCGGTAGGGCCGATGGTCCCGGCGGAAGGGGGACTGTTGCGGGGCTCCGGGCGGAAGGGGCCTGCCGGGCGTGCTGTTGGGGCGGGTAGTGGCTGCCCGGGACGCGCGCTGCGCGCGGGTGAGCCGCACCGACAGGCAGGCGAGCCGCCGAGGGAAGGCAAGGGACGATGAGCAGCCGAATTGTGGTCGTAGGTGGGGATGCGGCAGGGATGAGCGCGGCGTCGAAGGCGCGTCGGGTGGACCCGCAGGCCGAGGTGGTGGTGCTCGAGCGTGGCGGCGCGGCGTCGTTCGCGGCGTGCGGGATCCCCTACTTCGTCGGCGGCGTGGTCGCCGAGGCGGAGGCCCTGCTCGCGCGGCGCCCCGAAGCGTTCGCGCGCGCCGGGATCGACCTGCGGCTGCACACGGCGGCGGTGGCGCTGGACCCGGCTGCCCGGACCGTGACCGTGCGGGGCCCGGCCGGCGAGGAGGACATCGGTTACGACCAGCTGGTGCTGGCCACCGGCGCGGTCGCGCTGCGGCCCCCGATCGCAGGCCTCGACGCCGAGGGGGTCTTCACGGTGCGCCACTACGACGACGGGGTCGCGCTGCGCGCCTACGTCGAGCAGCGCCGGCCCCGCCACGCCACGATCGTGGGCGCGGGCTACGTCGGTCTGGAGTTCGCCGAGGCGCTGCGTGCGCAGGGGCTCGCCGTCACCGTCGTCGAGCTCGCCGAGCAGGTGTTCCCGGGCCTGGACGCGGAGCTCGCCCAGCACGTCGAGGAGGAGCTGCTCGCCCATGACGTGGTCGTGCGCACCGGCGAGCCGCTGGCGCGCATCGACCACGACGAGGCAGGGACAGTGACGGGCGCGGCCACCGCGGCGGAGCGCTGGGACACCGACCTGGTGGTCGTCGGGGGCGGGGTGCGTCCGGCGAGCGCGCTGGCTCGCGCGGCGGGGATCCCGGTCGACGAGCAGGGGGCGGTCATCACCGACGCCCGCATGGCCACCCCCGTGCCGGGCGTGTGGGCGGCCGGAGACGTGACCGGCGTCCGCCACCGGGTGACCGGCCGGCGCGCCTACATCCCCTTGGGACCGACCGCCAACAAGCAGGGCCGCGTGGCCGGCGAGAACGCCGCCGGAGGCGACGCGACGTTCAAGGGCGTCGTGGGCACATCGGTGGCCAAGATCTTCGATCTCGCGGTCGCCCGCACTGGCCTCAGCGAGGCCGACTGCCGGCAGGAAGGGCTCGCCTGCGTCGCAGCCCGCATCACCGCGCAGGACCGCGCCCACTTCTACCCGGGCGCCGGCGACCTCAGCGTGACGCTGCTCGGCGAGCCGGGCAGCGGACGGCTGCTCGGCGCCCAGCTCGTCGGGGCGGGCGCCGCGAAGCGCATCGACGTGCTCGCCACCGCGCTGCATGCCGGCATGACCGCGCACGACGTGGCCGACCTCGACCTCGCCTACGCCCCGCCGTACGCGCCGGTGTGGGACCCCGTGCTCGTCGCCGCCGGCCAGCTCGTCAAGGCGCTTGGCGCAGCACCGCCCGCGGCAGCGGCCACAGCCGCCGGAGCGAGCACATGACACCCTCTATGTCAACCCTAGGCGGCGATGTGCGGCTCCTTAAGGTGTTGGGCGCCGCCGTGGAGCGCTTCGTCGTAGGGGGTGTGGGTGGTCCAGCAGCGGTAGATGACGCGCACCCAGGCGCGGCCGAGGATGCGGATCGCGTGGGGGTGGTCGTGCCCGCGCGCTCTGGCGTCGTTGTAGATGTGGGCGGCCCAGGGGCTGGCGTGGCGGCTGTTGTCGGCGAAGGTGTCGAGGGCGTTGCGGAAGCGTTTGTTGCAGGCCCAGCGGAAGTGCACCGATTCGTGTTTGCCGGACTTTTTG
>SKPY01000391.1 GCA_007119305.1 Nitriliruptorales bacterium | reverse complement strand
AGCTCCCCCACGCGCAACCGGTCGAGGACGCGCCGCCGCAGCTCACCGACGGCCTCGGCGAGCCCGTTGCAGTACTCGGCCGCGCCGCACCCGAGCTCGTCGGGGCCGGGGAGCTCCTCCCCGGCGACGAGCGCGTAGGTGGTGCACGCCTCGACGTACTCCTTGCGCGCGTCCGCGAGGAAGCCCGCGTGCTCGACCTCCGGGTGGTTCGCGCACGCCCGCTCCGCCTCGGCGAGCGCGGACCGCGCCTCGCCGATCAGGCCCTGTGCGGCCTCCCGCTCATCGCGGTGAACGGCACGGATCGCGTTCGCGGCGTGCCGGGTCGCCTGACGGGCTGCAGCCAGCGTGCGCTCCCGGGCTTCGTGCTTGGCTTGCAGCCTTGCGAGGACGACCTCCCCGAGCGTGGTCAGATCACCCACCGCGGGTGTCTCACGCGATCCGGTCGGCGAGCCGGCGCGCCGAGATCGGCCGGTCGCGCGGTCCGTCGGCTGCGTCGATACGCCGAACCACGCGCCGCGCCCGGCGCTCCGTCACCCGCACCTGCCAGAGCAGCACGACGTAGCCGGCGAGGACCAGCAGCGCGACCGCGAACACGATCACGAACGGGCCTCCCGCGAGCAGCGCTGCGAGCGCGCTCGTCACGGCCGTCGCGATGAGCGCCTGGAGCACCTGGCGGCGCCGGCGCAGCGTGGACGAGCGTGACCTCCGGCCGGCCAGCCGGTCGGGGTCGTGCACGATCATCACTTGGCGCCCCGGAACGCGCGCGGCGCCGAAGCGGTCTGAGGCGAGTATGCCCATGCTGCGCTCGAAGGAATGGATGGTGGCGACCGGTGAGCGGGCCCGGCGACCGCGGAACAGTGCGGGCGCCAGGATCGCAGCCCACACGACCCCGAGCAAGACGACGATCCCAAGGCTCATCGGCGGTGACCGTAACACCAGCCACAGCCAACACGTTGGAGGTGCTACCGCGGGTGGTCGCCCCCGTGCAGCTGGTCGACGGCGTGCTGCAGCACCGGACGCAGCACCTCGAGGTTCTCCCGTGCGCCTTTCGGACTGCCCGGCAGGTTCACGACCAGCGTGGAGCCGCGGATGCCGGCGACGGCCCGCGACAGCATGCCCATCGGGGTCGCCGCCAGCGACGCGGCACGCATCGCCTCGGCAACGCCGGGGACGAGGCGATCCACGACGTCGAGGGTGGCCTCGGGCGTGGCGTCCTTGGGGTGCAGGCCCGTGCCCCCGCTCGTGACGACCACGTCCGCGCGTTCGCAGGCGGTGCGCAGCGCGCCCGCGACGCCGTCGCGTCCGTCCGGCACGACGACGACGTCGAGGACCTCCAGCCCCATCGTGCGCAGCGCGTCCGCGACGGCAGGCCCCGCCTCGTCGTCGTACACCCCGCTCGCCGCGCGGGTGGACACGGTGATGACCACCGCGCTGCTCACGTGGGCTCGCCCGGCTCGTCGCGCCGCCAGTCGCCCCGGGTCCCGCCGCTCTTCGCGAGCAGGCAGACAGCGGTGATGAGCGCGCCCCGCTCCACGGCCTTGACCATGTCGTAGAGCGCAAGCGCGGCCACGTTCGCCGCGATGAGCGCCTCCATCTCCACGCCCGTGCGGTCGAGGGCGTGCGCGCTCGCCCGCACGGTCGCCGTGCCCGCTGCGACGTCGACCGACACCTCGACGTCGACGTCGGTCAGCGCGACCTGATGGCACAGGGGGATGAGCTCCGAGGTGCGCTTCGCGGCCTGCAGGCCGGCCAGGCGGGCCACCGACAGCGCGTCACCCTTCGGCAGGGTGCCACTGGCCAGCAGCCGCGCCGTGTCCGGCTGCATCACGAGGACCGCCTGGGCGACCGCGCGGCGTTGGGTGATCGGCTTTGCGCCGACGTCGACCATGCGCGCGCGTCCCGTCGCGTCGAGGTGGGTCAGCTCGTCGTCAGCCATGGCTCAGGCCGGGTCGACGAGCAGGTGGACGAGCACCTGCTCCCCTCGTTCCACCCGGGTGCGCTCGGCGGGGATCTCCGCGAGCCCGTGGGCGTTCACCACGGAGTGCAGCAGGCCGCTGCCCTGGGCCCCGGTCGTGCGCGCATGCCACGCGCCGTCGCCGCGCTCCAGCATGACGCGGAGGAAGGTGACCTTGCCGGGCGGGGCGTCAAACGCCTCGTCGGCGATCGCGGCGATGCGGGGCCGGTTCAGGTCGCTGCGACCCTGCATGCGACGGATGGCGGGCCGCACGAACACCTCGAACGACACGTAGGCGCTCACCGGGTTGCCCGGCAGGCCGAAGCAGGGCACCGGGTCGGCGGCGCCGCTGGCGAGGAACCCGAACGCCTGGGGCATGCCGGGCTTCATCGCCACACGGGTGAACTCCACGTCGCCGAGCTCGGCGAGGACCTCCTTCACGAGGTCGTAGCGCCCGGCGCTGACGCCACCGGACGTCACGAGCACGTCGGCTCGGGGCAGGGCCCCTTCGAACGCCTCCTGCAGCTGCTCGCGGTCGTCGGGCACGATCGGCTGCCGGTAGCACGCCGCGCCTGCCTCCCGGGCGAGGGCGGTGAGCATGAAGGAGTTGGAGTCGTACAGCTGCCCCGGCCCGAGCGGACCACCGGGGTCGACGAGCTCGTCACCGGTCGACAGCACGACGAGCCTCGGCTTCGGGTGCACCACCGCGCGGTTGTGCCCAAGGCTCGCGAGCATGCCGAGCTCCGCTGCCTGGAGGCGGGTACCGGCACCCAGCACGGAGTCGCCTTCCCGCACGTCCTCCCCTGCCCGACGGACGTGGTCGCCGGGCGCCGGGGCGACCCGCAAGGTGACCTTGCCGTGCTCCTCCTCGGCCTCTTCGACCGGCACGACCGCATCGGCGCCGGCCGGGATCAGGGCCCCGGTCATGATGCGCACCGCACCGCCGGGCGTGACCTCCGCGTCAGCCGGCGCGCCAGCGGCTGCTTCACCGAGGACCTCCAGGGGGGTCCCGGGCTCCACCGCAGCCGCAGCCACCGCGTAGCCATCCATGGCGGAGTTGTCGAACCTGGGGATCGACGCACGCGCGGCCACGTCCTCGGCGAGCACACAGCCGTGGGCCTCGAGCAGTGCGAGCTCGAGCGGCTCGAGCGGCGCGATGCGCGCCAGGACGTGAGAGCGGTAGCTGTCGAGCGGCGCGAGGTCTGTGGCCTCGCCACCGTGGCCTGTGGTTGCGCTCATCTACAGCCCCTTGGCGTAGGCGACGAGGAACTCCCGGAACTCCGGCCCGAGATCGCTGCGCTGTGCGGCGAGCTCCACCGTGGCCCGCAGGTAGTCCTGCTTGCTGCCCACGTCATAGCGCGTTCCTGTGAACTTCACCGCCCGGATCGGCTCCTCGCGCGCTTGCGCCTTCATCGCGTCCGTGAGCTGGATCTCGCCGCCGCGGCCGGGCCGGGTCGCCGCGATGTGATCGAAGATGTCGGGGGTGAGCACGTAGCGGCCGATGATGCACAGGTTGCTCGGCGCGTTCGCCCGCCCGGGCTTCTCGACCATGTCGGTGACGTGGACGACGTCCGGCTCGTCGGGGTCGACCTCCCCCTCGATCACACCGTACTTGCCGAGGTCCTCGTCGGGGAACTCCATCACCGCGATGACACTGCGCTGCGTCTGCGCGCAGAGGTCGACCATGCGCGCCAGCAGCCGCTCGTTCTCGCCGATGAGGTCGTCGCCGAGCAGAACCGCGAAGGCCTGATCCCCGACGTGGTAGCGGGCGCAGCCGACCGCGTGCCCGAGACCGAGCGGCTGTCCCTGGCGCACGTAGTGCATGGCCGCGAGCTGGGACACCGCCCGGACCGTGGCGAGGAGGTCTTCCTGGCCGGAGGCTGCGAGCTGGCGTTCCAGCTCGCCCGCGTGGTCGAAGTGGTCCTCCAGCGCGCGCTTGCCACGCCCCGTGACGAGGAGCACGTCATCCAGGCCGGCGGTGACGGCCTCCTCGACGACGTACTGGATCGCCGGCTTGTCGACGACCGGGAGCATCTCCTTGGGCTGCGCCTTCGTCGCCGGCAGGAACCTCGTACCGAGGCCTGCGGCGGGGATCACGGCCTTTGTCGCCCGCACCTGTCGTCCTCCTCACACGGGCGCACACGCCCGGATCGCGGGTTCTGCCGTCGCATCCTGCCACGGCCCGCCGGTCAAGACACCTCCGGCGGTGGGGCACCGGCGTCATCGCGGTGGTCGGCAGCCATGACGCGGTCGCGGCCGAGCTGCTTCGCGCGGTACATCGCCGCGTCGGCGCTGCGCAGCAGCTCCGGAACCGAGCGTCCGTGCAGCGGGAACGCGGCCGCGCCGGCACTGCACGTGATCCGCAGCTCACGCACCGGCTCGCCGTCATCGAGCCCGCTCACGGCCAGCGGCGCGCTGCGCACGTCCACCGGCTCGTCGGCGACAGCCCGGCGGATGCGCTCGGCGCTGGCGAGTGCGCCCTCGAGGTCGGCGCCGGGCAGCAGCACCACGAACTCCTCCCCGCCGTAGCGCGCCACCACGTCGGGCGTGCGGGTGGCCTCGCGCATGCGCCGGGCGACCGTGGCGAGCACCACGTCGCCGACCTGGTGACCGTGCCGATCGTTCACGGCTTTGAAGCGGTCGATGTCGACGACGACGAGCCCGAGCGGGCGCTCGAAGCGCGTCGCGCTCTCGATCTCCCGGTCGGCCTGGAGCTGGAAGTAGCGGAAGTTCCACAGCCCGGTGAGGGAGTCGGTGACCGACAGGCGGCGTGCCTCCTGGTGGAGGAGCACGTTCTCGATCGCGACCGACGCCTGCGCCGAGAAGCTGCGGATGGTGTCGAGGTCCGAGCGGGAGAAGGGCCGCAGTGGATCCTCGCGCAGCAGCGTGAGCACACCCACGACGCGCCCGCGGCCGAGCAGCGGGACGGCCAGCTGGCTCGCACCGCGCGGCTCGCGGGGATGCGGCGCGGGCACGGTGGCGGCGTCATGCGGCAGCAGGAGCGGTGCCGCGGTCCGCGCGACGTGGCCGAGCAGCCCCTCGTCCAGCGCGAGCGCGGGTGGCATGTCCACGACGCCGCGCGCCACCTTGCAGTACAGCGCGTCCCGTTCCGGGGTGATGAGCAGGAGCATGGCGCGGTCGGCGCCGAGCGTCTCCTGGGCGGTCTCGACCACGACAGCGAGCATCCGGTTCAGGTCGAGGCTGGACGACAGGGTGGTGCCGAGCCGCTCCAGCGAGCCCCGCAGCTGGTCACTGGTCCGCGAGAGCTCTGCGAGGCGGCGCGCCAGGTCAGCGCTCATGCGGTTCAGCGCATCGGCGAGGTCCTCGAGCTCGGGCCCACCGCTCGGCTCGAGCGTGCGTGACAGGTCCCCGGCCGCCACGGCGCGCGCCGCGTCGGCAGCGCGGCGGACCGGCGCCACCACCGCCGACGCCAGCAGCCAGCCGAGCCCACCCGCCAGCGCCATCGACGGGACGAGGACGAGCAGACCCAGCGCGAGCGTGCCCAGGCGCGACGCCTGCGGGGTCCACAGCACGAGCTCGATCGGGGCCTGCGCTCCGTCCGGTGCGACGAGCGGAGCCCTGCTGACCACGACCGCGGTGTCACCCACCTGTCCGGTCGTGACCGTGGCGGTCTCGTCGCCCAACGGCACCTCGGCCGGTGTCGCGCCCCTCGCCGCCAGCACCTCCCCGTTCGTGGTCAGCGCGGCGCCGCCCACGATGCCGAGGCGCTCCAGCAGCTCCGCATCCGTCCACACGCCGGTCACGAGCCACCCCAGCAGCTCCTCGACCTCGTCGACGGTGCCGCGCAGCTCACGCACCTCGAGGAGCGCCGAGTCGGGCGGGACGCGCTCCTGGGCGGTCGCGACGATCTGTCCGACCGGGTCGACCGCGGTGACGGTGGCCGGGTCGCGCAGGATGGTCGCCAGGGCCTCGCCGTCGTCGGCGACGACGGCCACCACGTCCGCACGACCCGGCACCGCCCCTTCGACGTTGGCCGCCAGCCACGCCTCCACCGCTTCGGGGTCGTCCAGCTCCGGGGGCAGCTCGCCCTGCGCGAACGCTTGCCCAATCCGCCCGGCGAGGTCGTCGGCGAGGTCGCCTGCACGCGCCTGCTCGGACGCCGTGAGCGCGGCCGTGGCGCTGCGCACCGTTGCGAGCTCGTGCTCGGTGCGGGCCCGCAGCTGCGTGTCGATCTGGAGCTGGAGCGCGGTCACCGCCACGGTGAGCGGCACGACGGTGATCACGATGAAGAACGCCACGAGCCGGCCCCGCAGGCCGAGCCGCCAACGGGCGCCCTCAGCCGTCATGATGGGATGCGCCGGCGGGCGGCGAGCACGCCTGCCAACCCCCCGGCCTTGCTGGGCGACGATGGACTGACAACGATGGACACTCCCGTGACGGTCAAGGCGGAGCTGCGCAGCCGTCTGCTCGTGGTCCGCGCGGACCTCGGTGCACCGTACCGCGCAGAGGCATCTGCCGTGGTCTGCAGTGCACTTCTGGCGCTACCGGAGGTCACCCGGGCCCGCGCGGTCCTCGGCTACGCGAGCTTCGGGTCCGAGGTGGACGTGGACCAGGCCCTGGCGGTCCTTGCGGCCGACGGCGCCGGCGTGTTCGTGCCGTGGGTCGAGGGCGGCGGGCTGGCCATCGCCCGCGTGCGCGACCTCGACGCCGACCTCGCCCCGGGCTGGCGCGGTGTGCGCGAACCCCGGGCGTCGGAGCGCCGCCCCGCGCGACCGGACCGGATCCACGTGGCGCTCGTGCCGGGCGTGGCCTTCGACCGCCGCGGCCACCGTCTCGGCCACGGCGGCGGCCACTTCGACCGCCTCCTCGCCCGGCTCCCCCCGGCCACCCCGATCGTGGGCGTCGCCTTCTCCGCGCAGGTGGTAGACGCCGTGCCCGTCGAGCCGCACGACGTCCCCGTCGACGTCCTCGTCACCGAGCAGGGCGTGACCCGGCCCCGGGCGCACCCCGCACGCCCACGACCATGACCGCAGGAGGGGTTGCCCCACCGCCCCGACGACGCATACTGGTAGGGAACTTCCCTCGCCGCCGCGGGGCGGCTGGACCGCTTGTGGAGGAGCAGATGCCTACCTACGAGTACGCGTGCCGTGACTGCGAGGAGCACGTCGAGGTCGTGCAGTCGTTCAAGGACGACCCCCTGACGACCTGCGGCCTGTGCGGCGGCGCCCTGCGCAAGGTCTTCTCGGCGGCCGGCATCATCTTCAAGGGCTCGGGCTACTACGTCACCGACACCCGCAAGGAGCAGGCGCAGACGTCGAGCTCGTCCACCGACACCGGCACGGGCAGCTCCGACAGCGCCGACACGAAGAGCGAGACCAAGCGCGACACGAAGTCCGACTCGGCGGCGAAGTCGGCCTGAGCGGGCCCCGCGGGCGGCGCTGGCCCGCCGCTGGCGCTGGCGGGACCGGCGCGACTAGAGTGCGTCGGCGTCCCCCCTGGAAAGGTGACGTGCGATGACTGACGCCCCCCAGATCGAGGTCGGCATCTTCGGCGGCTCCGGCTTCTACTCGCTGCTCGACGCTGCCCGGGAGGTGCCGGTCGACACCCCCTATGGCCGCCCCTCGGGCCCGGTCGTCGTGGGCGACATCGAGGGCCGCACGGTCGGGTTCATGCCCCGCCACGGCATGGCCCACGAGCTGCCGCCCCACCAGATCAACTACCGGGCCAACCTCTGGGCGATGAAGCACCTCGGCGCCACGGACGTCGTGCTGCCCTGCGCCGCAGGCAGCCTCCAGCGCCACGTCGAGCCGGGCTCGTTCGTGATCGCCGACCAGGTCGTGGACCGCACACGGGGACGGGCCGACACGTTCTACGACGGCCCGATCACCACGCACGTCTCGTTCGCCGACCCCTACGACGACGAGATGCGGGAGACGGCGGTCGCGAGCGCGCAGGAGCTCGGCATCCCGGTCCACGAACGGGGCACGATCGTCGTGATCCAGGGGCCGCGCTTCTCGACCCGGGCGGAGTCGCGCTGGTTCATGGCGCAGGGCTGGGAAGTGATCAACATGACCCAGTACCCGGAGGTCGTCCTCGCGCGGGAGCTGGAGATGGCGGCACTGAACATCTCCCTCATCACCGACTACGACGCGGGCCTCGAGGACGATCCCGAGGTCGAGCCGGTCTCCCACGCCGCCGTCCTGGAGGTCTTCAAGGCGAACAACGACCGTCTGCGCGACCTGCTGTTCCATCTCGTGCCCAGGCTGCCGCTGTCGCCGGACCGGCCCGCTCTCCACGCGCTCGAGGGCGCACGCTAGTCATCCACAGCCACGCCCCGGCCCGCCCCCCACGCGTGCGCGGCACCTGCCAGCCTGGCAGGCATGAGCGCCCACCGCCGGCAAGCCCGCCGCCTCGCGGCCGTGCGCGCCCTGTCCGGCCCGCTGCCCGCCCTACCCGGCTGGCTGGATCGGGCTGCGGAGTGGT
>SKPY01000158.1 GCA_007119305.1 Nitriliruptorales bacterium | reverse complement strand
GCCTTCCGGCCCGGTCTCGGGCGCGCCTTCGATGCTAGCCTGCCCGCGATGCCGACCCGACTGGACTGCGTCGTGCTCCACGCGAACGACGCCCCACGCGTCGCTGCGTTCTGGGGGAAGGCCCTCGGCTGGACGGTGACCGAGGAGCGCGGCGGATGGCACCTCGTGGCCCCCTACGACACCCCGGCGTGGGCGGACGGCGGGCCGCCCCCGCTGCTCGTCCTCCAGGTGCCCGACCGCAAGGACGGCAAGAACCGGGTGCACCTCGACCTCGTCTCGGCCTCCGAGCAGGCGCAGCAGGCCACGGTCGAGCGCCTGCTCGGCCTCGGCGCCACCCCCACCGACATCGGCCAGGGCGAGGTCGCATGGGCGGTCTTGGCCGACCCCGAGGGCAACGAGTTCTGCGTCCTCGACCCGCGTGACCGCTACGCCGCGTCACCCACCGTCGCAGCGGTAGTGCTCGACGCCGCCGACCCGGCCGGGCTTGCCGCCTTCTGGTCCGAGGCCACCGGCTGGCCGGTCGTCGAGGCGCAGCCGCGCTACGCGGCCCTGCGCCATCCCGATCGGTGCGGGACCTGGCTCGAGCTCGTCGCAGTGGACGCTGGCAAGACCCGCAAGCACCGGGTGCACCTCGACCTGGCGCCGCGCTCCGGCGACGACCACGCCGTCGAGGTGGCGCGCCTCGTGCAGGCCGGCGCGCGCCACGTCGATGGGCAGGCCCGCGCGGGCTGGACGGTGCTCGCCGACCCCGAGGGCAACGAGGTCTGCGTGCTGCCGCCGCGCTGAGGCGGCCCGCGCGAGCGCTCGCGCGCTGCAGCGCTGGCGCTACCGTCGGATGCATGCACGTGGTGGTGCTCGCCGACACCCACAGCCGACGCGGCTCGTCGCGGCGGCTGCCGGATCGGGCGCTCGTGGCGCTGGAGCGCGCGGACGTGATCCTGCATGCCGGCGACATCGTGATCGGCGAAGTGCTCGACGCGCTTGCGGCGTACGCGCCGGTGCACGCGGTCTGCGGCAACAACGACCCCGAGCTCGCGGGTCGCCTGCCCGAGGCCCTCGAGCTGGACCTCGACGGGCTCGCGGTGGCGATGGTGCACGACAGCGGTCCCAAGCGCGGTCGGCCGGAGCGGCTGCGCCGGTGGTTTCCCGCTGTGGACCTGGTCGTGTTCGGACACAGCCACGAGCCCGTCAACGAGGGGGGCGTCGGCGGCCAGTGGCTGCTCAACCCCGGCTCGCCCACTGAGCGGCGCCGTCAGCCCCACCACACGATCGGGAGCTTCGACGTGGCGTCCGGCGCGCTCGTCGACCCGCAGATACTCGTCGTCTCGGGACCCGCCTAGAGGTATTGCGCCTAGAGCACCCTCGGGCCACTGGCGGCGACCAGCCACGGTAGGGTCCGGCGGGCAGGCGAGGCGGACCGTGACCGCGCCGGTCACGCCTCGTGCCAACCCCGGGTGGCGACGTGACAGCCGGCGAGGTGGTCGTCGACGACGCCGCAAGCCTGCATGAGCGCGTACACGGTCGTCGGGCCGACGAAGCGGAACCCGCGTGCATGGAGCGCCTGGGACAGCGCGCGCGACTCGGGCGTCGTGGCGGGGACCTCGCTCGCCGTCGACGGGCGGGGGCGCGGCTGGGGCGCGTGCGACCACACCAGGTCGGTGAGCGTCGCGCCGCTCTCCTGCAGGGCGAGCAGGGCGCGGGCGTTGCCGATCGTCGCCTCGATCTTCGCGCGGTTGCGCACGATGCGGGCATCAGCGAGCAGACGGGCCACGTCCGCTGGCGCGAACGTGGCGATCCGCGCGGGGTCGAAGCCGGCGAACGCCTCCCGGAACGCCGCGCGCTTGCGCAGGATCAGCAGCCACGACAGGCCCGCCTGGAACCCCTCCAGGCACAGCTTCTCGAACAGGCGCGTCTCGTCGCGCACCGGCCGTCCCCACTCGCGGTCGTGGTAGGCGACGTATTCGGGGTCGGCGCCGCACCACCAGCAGCGCGGACGCGCGTCCGCCCCGGTGACGAGGCCCATCAGTCGCGCGGTTCCCCAGGCTCGCCATCCCCGCCGTCGCGGGCCGTGCCGTCCGGCGGGGCGGCCGCCTCGTCCGGGTCTGCGGACGGGTCGTCGGCGCCCGTGGCCGCGTCGCCGGCCGCCGGGGTGGGCGCCTCCTCGTCCGCGGTCGCCGACGCCGACCAGTTTGGCAGCAGGCTGCGGCGCTGGTGCAGCCACAGACCGGCCACGCCGACGACGAAGACCCCGACAGAACCGAGCCCGTTGCGGGTGAGCCCGAGGAGGACGGGCTCGGTGTCGGTGCGCAGCAGCTCCATCGCGAAGCGCAGCACCCCGTAGCCTGCAAGGTAGCCGAACAGCAGGGAGCCCCGGCGCACCTGTGTTCTCGCGCCCACCCAGATGAGCACGCCGGCGAGCACGAGGTTGCCGAGCATC
This sequence comes from Nitriliruptorales bacterium, assembly GCA_007119305.1. Taxonomy (GTDB): domain Bacteria; phylum Actinomycetota; class Nitriliruptoria; order Euzebyales; family Egibacteraceae; genus SKPY01. The sequence continues at coordinate 5,998 of SKPY01000158.1, read as the reverse complement.
TCGTAGGCGAACGTCGGGTGGAACGTCTCGAACTCCTGGTAGGGTGCGACGCGCCGGTGCGGCTCGACCACGAGGGCCCACGGCAGGTCCGTCGGGGTCCCGTAGAGCTCCTGGTTGAAGTAGTTGCCCCAGCGCCCGAAGGCCTGCGCGATCGGGATCGCGGGCGCGACGGCGTCGGCATAGGCCGGCAGGTCGCCCGCCCAGCGCCGCAGCAGCCAGATCCCCGCCAGCGCGCCGAACAGCAGGCCGGTGTAGAACGTGAGCCCGCCCTCCCAGACCCTGAGCACGCCGAGCGGGTTGTCCGGGAAGAAGTTGCCGAAGTTCGTGGTGACGAAGCCCACACGGGCCCCGACGAGCCCCGCCACGACCGCGAGGATGGCGACCTTGTCGGCGAGGTCCGGGTCACCTCCCGCCTGCTCGTAGCGGCGGCGGGCGATGCTGATCGCCACGAGCACGCCGAGCGCGATGGCGATCCCGTAGAAATGGACCGTGAGGGGGCCGATGTCGATCGAGTTGGCCGGCGGCGGCGGGATGTTGGCGAGCAGCGTCAGCATGGGCGCAAGCCTAGGTCAGTCGGGCGGGGCCGGTGCCGGCTGAGGTGTCAGTTGTAGTCGGCGCCGTTCGGTCCAGGCGGGCGCAGGAGCCCGACCGCCCCGAGATGGCGCATGAGGCGGGTCTCGCGGCGCAGCATCTGCAACGTCGCCTCGAGCCGCTCGTCGGTGCGGTCGAGCTCGAGCAGGCGCTGCGCGTCCGCCACATCCACCTGCATGGCCGCGGCGGCGAGGTAGGCGAGCCGCTCCGGCTCCTCCGGCAGGCACGACAGCAGCTCCTGGGGGGCGCCAAGGCTCGCCAGGTACGGGTAGAGCAGCTCCCGCAGCTCGCACGTGCCCTCGCCCTCGCCGTTGAGGGCGACGTCGTCGAGCAGCTCGATCACGGCCCGCAGATACGGCGCCTCCCCGAGGAGCTCGCGCACCCGGAAGCGCTGCACCCCGCGGGTGGTGATGTCCGAGCGCCCGTCGGCGAGCGTCGTCACGGACTCGATCTCCGCCACCGTGCCGATGTCATAGATCTCGGGTACGTCCCCGACCTCACAGCCCGAGCGGATGGCCACCACGCCGAACCGCCGGTCGCCGCTCAGGCAGTCCGCCAGCATCCGCCGGTAGCGCTCCTCGAAGACGTGCAGGGGCAGCGGCCGTCCCGGGAAGAGGACGAGATGCAACGGGAACAGCGGCAGTTCCATCCCTGCCAGGCTACGTCCCTCGCGCCGCCGTGTCTGGGCCAGTTGCACGGCAGGCCGTCCGGGCCGGGCGGGCACCGGGACGGGCGCTCGACGGCTAGGATCAAGCCCCTATGGACAAGCTCACCTGGCTGGACCTGCGCGGCGACCGCTCCGACCCGAGCCACCGGCTGCCGCGCGCGACGGACGAGGCCGTGACGGAGGTCCGCGACACCGTGCGCGACATCCTCGCTGCGGTCCGCCGCGACGGTGACGGGGCGGTCGCCCACTACTCGGCGTCCTTCGACGGGTACGACGGGCACGGGGGCTGGGAGATCCCCGCGGCCACAGCCGAGCAGGCGCTCACGGAGCTCGACGGCGACCTGCGCGCGGCGCTCGAGCGGGCCGCCGACCAGGTGCGCTGGTTCCACGAGCGGGCACGGCCCCGGGACTGGCTCGAAGACCGCGACGGCGCCCTGCTGGGGGTCCGCCACCAGCCGCTGCGCCGCGTGGGCTGCTACGCACCCGGCGGGCGCGCGCCGTTGCCGTCGTCGGTGCTCATGACCGTCGTGCCCGCCCGCGTGGCCGAGGTCGACGAGGTCGTGCTGTGCACGCCCCCGGGCGCGGACGGTGAGGTCAACCGCACCATCCTGGCCGCCGCTGCCCTTGCCGGGGCGGACCGCATCTTCCGCATCGGCGGCGCGCAGGCGATCGGCGCCATGGCCTATGGGACCGGCTCGGTGCCGCGCTGTGACAAGGTGGTCGGCCCGGGCAACGTCTACGTCGCGGAGGCCAAGGCACAGGTCTCCGGGGAGGGCGCCTGCGGCATCGACACGCTGGCCGGCGTGACGGAGGTCGCGATCATCGCCGACGGCAGCGCCGATCCCGTGCACGTCGCGACGGACCTCGTCGCGCAGGCGGAGCACGACCCGCTGGCCACCGCGCTGCTCATCACCCCCGATGACAGCTTCGGCGCCCGGGTGGAGACCGCACTCGGGGACGAGGTGGCCGCCACCCGGCACGCGGACCGCGTGCGCACCGCGCTGGCCGGCCAGGGGGCGATCGTGCTCGTGGACGACCTCGACCACGCGGTCGAGGTCGCGAACGCCTTCGCCGCCGAGCACCTCGAGGTGCAGTGCCACGACGCCGTCGGCGTGGCCGAGAAGGTCCGCTGCGCCGGCGCCGTCTTCGTCGGGGGCACGTCTCCCGTGTCGCTGGGCGACTACGCGGCCGGTCCCAACCACACGCTGCCCACCGGCGGCTCTGCGCGCTACCGCGGCGGGCTGTCGACCGCGGACTTCCTCGTCCCGGTCAACTGGGTGCAGTACTCCCGCGACGGGCTCGCCCGCCTCGCGCCGGTCGTCGCTGCGCTCGCAGCAGCCGAGGATCTGCCCGCCCACGCCCGTGCCGTGCAGGCCCGCGTGCACGACGAGGGCGCAGGGCCGTGACCCTGGCAGGGTCGGGAGCGCCCGCTCCCGGAGCGCGGGGCGCGCGCGTGCCGGTGCGCGCCGACCTCGTCGACGTGGAGCCCTACGGGGCGCCGCAGCTGGCGCCGCCGGTGCGGCTCAACGTGAACGAGACGCCCTGGCCGCCCCCGCCGGCGTTCCTCGCAGCCCTCACGCAGCGGCTCGGCGAGCTGGAGCTGCACCGCTACCCGGACCGTGAGGCCACGCACCTGCGCGCTGCGCTCGGCGCCCGCAACGGCCTGCCGCCCGAGCGGGTCTGGGCGGCGAACGGGTCCAACGAGGTGCTCGTGCAGCTGTTCCAGGCCTACGGCGGCGCGGGACGGGCGGTGCTGCTCGCCCGGCCGGGCTACTCCGCGCATCCGCTGCTCGCCCGCGTCGCCGCGACGGGGGTGGTCGAGGTCGACCTCGACGGGGAGCTGCGCCTCGGCCCGCAGGCGGTCGCGGCCGCGGTCGCAGAGCACGACCCCGCGCTCGTGTGCCTGGCCAGCCCGAACAACCCCACCGGCATCCCGGTGGCGGAGGAGACCGTGCGGGCCGCGCACGACGCGGGGCGCGGCCTCATCGTCGTCGACGAGGCCTATGTGGAGTTCGGCGCCCCCAGCGTCGTCGGCCTGCTCGACGAGCTGCCCCGCCTCGTCGTGGTGCGCACGTTCTCCAAGGCGTTCCGTCTCGCGGGCATCCGCCTCGGCTACCTGCTCGGGCAGGACTGGGTGGTCGCTGACCTGCGCCGGGTGCGCCTGCCCTACCATCTCGACGCCCTCACGCAGGCGGCGGGCAGCGTCGCCTGCGAGCTCGCCGACGCGGTCACCGCCCACATCCCCCACATCGTGGCGGAGCGGGACCGCGTGGCTGCGGCGCTCGGAGCACGGGGGCACACGGTGTGGCCCAGCGCCGCCAACTTCCTGCTGTTCCGGGTGCCGGGCCTGGCCGGCGCGGAGCTGTTCGCGGCCCTGCTCGCGCGGGGGGTGCTCGTGCGCGACTTCTCCACCCGGCCCCGCCTGGCCGGCTGCCTGCGTGTCACGATCGGCAGCGCGCAGGAGAACGACGCCTTCCTCGACGCGCTCGACGCGAGCGTGCAAGCCGTCAAGGAGCCTGCCACGTGACTGCGACCCAAGCGCCAGCGCCGCGGTCGCCTGCTCCGTATATCCGCTTGTGGCGGTCGCGCCAGCGACCGTCATGGAGGTGCTGACATGCCTCGGACTGCCACCGTCACGCGCAAGACCCGGGAGACCGACGTCGAGGTGCACCTCGACCTCGACGGCACCGGCAGCGCCGACGTCGAGACCGGCGTCCCGTTCTTCGACCACATGCTCGACCAGCTGGGGCGCCACGCGCGGCTCGGCCTGCGCGTGCGCACGCGCGGGGATCTCGACATCGACGCGCACCACACCGTGGAGGACACGGGCATCGCGCTCGGGCAGGCGATCGCGGAGGCGCTGGGCGACAAGGCGGGCATCGAGCGCTTCGCTGACGCCACCGTGCCCATCGACGAGGCGCTCGCCCGCGTCGCGATCGACCTGTCGGGGCGCCCCTATCTGGTCTATGACGCCGACACGCCCGTCGAGCTCGTCGGCACCTACGAGACGACGCTCACGAAGCACTTCTTCGAGGCGCTGGTCGCCAACAGCCGGATGACCCTGCACGTCCAGCTGCTCGCCGGGGACAACAGTCACCACATCCAAGAAGCGGTCTTCAAGGCCGTCGCCGTCGCGCTGCGCCGCGCGGTGGCGCTCACGGGGGAGGGCGTGCCGTCGACCAAGGGCGTGCTCCAGTAGCCCGGCGTGCTCCGGTAGCCCCGTAGACTGGCTGGCCATGTCCGCCCCCCGCGTCGCCGTCCTCGACTACGAGGCCGGCAACCTGCACTCCGTCGGCAAGGCGCTGCAGCGCGCCGGTGCCGATGCGATCGTGACGGCCTCGGTGGACGACGCGGCCGAGGCCGACGCGCTCGTCGTGCCGGGGGTCGGCCACTTCGGGGCCTGCGCACAACGGTTCCGCGCGCGCGGCTTCGAGAGCCTCGCACGGGAGTGGGCGGCCGCGGGCCGACCGCTGCTCGGCATCTGCGTGGGCATGCAGATCCTGTACCCGACGAGCGACGAGCAGCCCGACGCAGAGGGCCTCGGCATCCTGCGCGGCCACGTGCGCCGCCTGCCCGGCGGCGACCTGCGGGTGCCGCACATGGGCTGGAACACGGTCGTCGCGGCGCGCGCTGACCCCGTGCTCGAGGGGGTCAGCGGGCAGCAGTGCTACTTCGTGCACTCCTACTACGCCGAGCCGGCAGACGACGAGCACGTGCTCGCCACGGTCACCTACGGCCGCGGCTTCCCGTGCGTCGTGCGCCACGGCAGCGTCGTGGGCACCCAGTTCCACCCGGAGAAGAGCGCCGGGGTGGGCGCGCGTCTGCTCGCCAACTGGCTGGCGGAAGTCGGCCAGCCGGCCGCGGTCCAGGCGCCGCGGCCGGGCGGGTAGCAGCCTATGGGCGCACCTGGCTGTGGGGCACCCCCCAGCCAGCCCGTATGCTTGCCAACGCCATGACGTTCACCCTGCTCCCCGCCATCGACATCAGGGCCGGGCGGGCGGTGCGCCTCACGCAGGGGCGGGCCGACGCCGAGACCGTCTACGACGCCGATCCTGTCGCCGTCGCCTCCCGCTTCGCCGAGCAGGGCGCGGAGTGGCTGCACGTGGTCGACCTCGACGCAGCGTTCGAGGGCGAGCCCCGCAACCGCCATCTCGTCGCCGCCATCGTGGCTGCCACGGGCCTGCCGGTGCAGGCCTCCGGGGGGCTCCGCACCATGGAGGACCTCGACGCCACGGTCGGCTACGGCGCAAGCCGCGTCGTCATCGGCACGATGGCGCTGGAGGAGCCCGCGTTCGTCGCGGCCGCGGTCGCCGAGCACGGCGCGCACATCGCGGTGGGCCTCGACGCCGAGGGCACAACCCTCAAGGCGCGCGGCTGGACGACGGAGTCGGGCGACCTGTTCGAGGCGCTGCGCCGGTTCACCCTCATGGGCGTCGCGCGGTTCGTGTTCACCGACATCGCGCGGGACGGGATGCTGACCGGCCCCAACGTGCAGCGCCTCGCGGAGGTCGCTGAAGCGACCTCCGCGCAGGTCACCGCGAGCGGCGGGGTGTCCAGCCTCGACGACCTGCGCGCCCTCGCCAGCGCCCACCCGCGCGTCGACGCCGCGATCGTCGGCAAGGCGCTCTACGCCGGCCGGTTCACGTTGTCGGAGGCGCTCCACGCGGTAGGGACAGCGCCGGCGCCTGACGCCGGGGCCTGACGTGGAGGCAGGCACCCGGCCGCGGCGGGCCGGCGGGG
>SKPY01000109.1 GCA_007119305.1 Nitriliruptorales bacterium | reverse complement strand
CGGCTAGCCCGACCGCAGAGCGCGTCTCGCACGCCGGCCCTGCACCCACTCCACGAGCGGGTCGCTGTAGCGCATGAGCACCGGCGCGCTGATCGCGAGGATGAGCACGTAGGCGGCCGCGAGCGGGCCCAGCTGTGGCTCGACCCCGGCGGCGACGCCGAGCCCCGCGATGACGATCGAGAACTCCCCGCGCGGCAGCAGCGCGAAGCCGGCGCGGAACCGACCCCGGGTCCCGACACCAAGGCGCCCTGCGGCCCACCAGCCGGTCGCGACCTTGCTCGCACCCGTCACCACCGCGAGGAAGATGGCAAGTCCGAGCGTGGCGGTCAGCCCCCGCGGGTCGATCTGCAGCCCGAAGAACAGGAAGAACGTCGCCGCGAACAGGTCCCGCAGCGGACCGAGCAGCAGGCGGGCGCGCTCCGCGAGCGGGCCGGACAGCGCGATGCCGAGCAGGAACGCCCCGATCGCGCTGGACACCTGCAGCAGCTGGGTCACCCCTGCGATGAGCAGCACGCTGCCGAAGATGGTGAGCAGCACGGCCTCGTCGGAGGGGCTGGCGAGCACCCGGCTGAGCCGCTCGCCGTAGCGCAGCCCCACGAGCAGGACCACCGCGACCGTCGCCAGCGCTGCACCCAGCGACAGCACTCCGGCCACGAACCCCGTTCCGATCAGCAGCACGCCGACGATCGGCAGGTACACGGTGTTGGTGAGGTCCTCCATCACCGACAGGGTCAGCACCGCCGGCGTCTCCCGGTTGCCGAACCGGTCGAGGTCACCGAGCACCTTCGCCATGATGCCCGACGAGGTGTTGTACGTGACCCCGCCGAGCAGCAGCGCCGCGATCGGGCTCCACCCCAGGGCCAGCCCGATCAGCACTCCGGGCACGAAGTTGAGGCCGATGTCGACCAGGCCGGCCGGCCACCCGCGTCGCATCCCCGCCCGCAGCTCGCCGCTCGAGTACTCCAGGCCGAGCATGAACAGCAGCAGGATCACCCCGATCTCGGCGCCCAGCTGGATGAAGTCCTCCGACAGCGACAGCGGCGCGAGCCCGCCTTCGCCCAGCGCCAGACCGGCGAGCAGGAACAGCGGGATGGGGCTGAACGCCAGGCGGTTCGCCGCGCGCGCGAGCGCAGCGAGGACGAGCACGACCGCCCCCAGCTCCACGAAGGTCCGCGCGACCTCCGTGCCGACCACGGCAAGGACCATAGGCTAGGAGCCGCGCAGCAGGGACGTGATCTGCCCGATGTCCTCGGTCGTGCCGACCACGACGGCCGTGTCGCCCCCCTTCAGCACGAAGTCCCCTCCGGGGGCGGCCACGGTCTCACCGTCACGGACCACCGCCACGACCGTGGCTCCGGTCTCACGGCGGACCCCGCACTCCGCGAGTGACTTGCCTGTCGCGCCGGAGGCGGGGGCCACCACGACCCAGTCGATCGCCAGCCCCTCCACCTGCTGGGTGATCTCGTGCGCGGCTTCCGCGACGGAGGTGCCGCCCAACAGGTCGGCCAGGGTGTGCCCCTCGTCCTCGTCGAGGCGCAGCACCTCACTGCAGGCGTCGGGGTCGCTGCCCGAGTAGATCAGCAGCTCCCGCCGACCCGTGCGGTGGCTGATGACACCCACCCGGGGGCCGGCTCGGGTCTGGAAGTCGTGGCGCACGCCCACACCGGGAAGCTGGGTCTCTTCGATGCGGCTCATGGTCCTATTGTGCCGCCTGCGCGCCTGCGGATGGCCCCCCTCACCGGGCCTGCAACGCGTCTTCGAGCAGACGGCGGATGATGACCCGCAGCGCGAGGGTCTCGTCGGCGCCCTCGAAGATCGACAGCACGCGGGCGTCGACGAAGTACCGTGACACCGCGTACTCCTCGGCGTAGCCGTAGCCGCCGTGGATCTGCTGCGCCTCGCGGGTGAGCCACTCGGCGGCCGTGCAGGCGAAGGACTTGGCCATCGACGCCTCGAGCTGTCCGTCGCGGCCGTCGCCGCCGTCGCCGGACGTGCCGCCGGCCAGCAGCTGCGCGCTTCGGTAGGTGAACTGGCGGCAGGCCGCGATGAGGTAGGCCATCTGCGCGAGCTTGGCGCGCGTGAGCTGGTAGTCACCCAACGGCAAGCCGAACACGTGCCGCTCGTTCGCGTACCCGGCGGCCGCTTCGAAGGCCGCCTGCATGAGCCCGAGCGCCCGCGCCGCGGTCTGCAGGCGTCCGTTCGCGAACGCGTTCATCTGCAGGTAGAAGCCCTTGCCGAGGCCGTGCTCGCCACCCACGAGGTTGGCGGCAGGCACACGGTAGTCCTCGAAGGCGATCTCGAAGCTGTGCATGCCCCGGTAGCCGATCGTGCCGATGGCCCGGGCATCCATCCGCCCGCCGTCCTTGCCCTCGTGCGTCCACGCGTGGCCGGGATAGGGCGGCTTCTCGATGACGAACAGCGACAGGCCCCGGTGCTTGTCCGCGCGCGTGCCGGTGCGGGCGAGCAGCATGAGCAGGTCCGCCCTGCCCCCGAACGTGCACCAGGTCTTCACGCCGTTGATGACGTAGTGGTCACCGTCCGCGACCGCGCTCGCCTTCAGGTTGGCGACGTCCGAGCCGTAGTCCGGTTCGGTGACCGCGACCGCGCACATCGCCTCCCCGGAGGCGAGCTTGGGCAGCCACTGCTGCTTCTGCTCCTCGGTGCCCCCTGCGACGAGTGCCTTCGACAGGATCTCGGGTCTGGTGATCAGGCTGCCGGCCACGCCGAGCGAGCCGCGGGACAGCTCCTCGGTCACCACCACCATGGACATGAAGTCGCTCTCGCTGTGGCCGTCGGACCCGTCCTCGGTGAAGCCGCCGTAGCGGGCGGGGATCGACAACCCGAAGCACCCCATCGCCGCGAGCTCGCTGATGATCTCCTCGGGGATGTCGGCGTCCTTGCGGTGCACCCCCTCAGCGACCGGCATCACCTTCGCCTCCGCGAAGTCGCGGAAGGTCTGACGTGCCATCTCGAGCTCGTCGCTGAGGCCGCGTGGCAGATCGACGCCTGCCAGCGCCTGCTCGGCGATCGCGTCGAGCAGCCGGGGTGCCCGCGCTGCCGCAAGTGCCTGCGCGACCTGCCCGTCGTGCCACGGCGCGCCCGCGGCGGCCCAGCTGCTCTCCCGGCCCAGCAGCCGGGCGTCGATCTCGGCGACGACATGCCCGGCGAACGCGACGGTCAGCTGGGCCTGCAGGGGGCCGCCCTCCCCCCAGCCGAGCATCTCCTCGGCGGCGGTGACCAGGCTCGCCGACGTGGCGAGGTCGTAGGCGAGCACCTGCTCGCGATCCATGGCCGCGAGGTCGACCCGGCCTTCCGCCTCGCTGTCCTGCGCGAGCCGCGCAACCGCTCGGTCCACGACTTGGCGCGCTGCAGTCACGAGGGTGCTGGCCTGATCGAGCGAGACGTCCACGGCTGCGTCCTTTCGGGGCGACGTTGCGCCCATTGTCCGGTGCGCAGGCGGGGAAGCCAAACCGCCGCCCGTCGACTGGTGGCCGCTGACCGACTAGGGTCGCAGGGATGCGCGACACCCCGGAGCTGCAGGCGTTCACCGCCGAGTGCGAGGCGGCGGAGACGACGCTGCGGGCGGCCCCGGCGGGGGTGGAGGCGCTGCCGGGCCTTGGCGAGTGGTCCCTCGGCGCTCTCGTCGGCCATCTCGTGGGGGTGGCCGGGCGGCTGCTGCGCTACGACGTCGTCGCTGCCGCCCCGACGGTCGACCGGGTCGGCTACTACGCCGCCGAGCCGCCACCCGGGCACACCTTCGCAGACGAGCCGCTCGCGGTGGCCGACTGGGGGGAGCAGTTCGCGCGGGCCTGGCAGGCCACCGTGGCCCGCTGCCGCGAGCTCGACGACGACGCCGTCCTCGCCACCCCGCTCGGGCGCATCCGCGCCGTCGAGTACCTCGCGACGCGGGTGCTCGAGGTCGTCGTGCACCACATGGACGTCCGCGCCGCGCTCGACCTGCCGCCCGCCGGCACGATCCACGCCGAGCGCATCACCCAGGCGCTGCTCGCCGGGCTGCTCGACGGGCCCCGGCCCCGCAACCTCGGGCGCACGCGCTTCATCCTCGCGGCTACGGGCCGCGTCGCCTTCGACGATCCCCGCTTCCCGGTCCTGCGCTGAGCCACGCACTCCCGCCAGGGCGATTGGGCGCCGAGGCGGGTGCTGCGTAGCCTTGCCGCAGCAGTCCGACGACAAGGGAGCGCGCGATGGAGTTCGGTCGGTTCCTCGACGACTTCGAGGTCGGCGACGTCTACAAGCACTGGCCTGGCAAGACGATCACGCAGGCGGAGGACATCCTGTTCTGCTCGATCACGATGAACCAGCACCCGCTGCACTCCGACGACCACTACGCCGCGGCCGCAAGTCCGACCGGCAAGGCCATGGTCGTGGGCAACCTCGTGTACTCGGTCGTGCTCGGCCAGAGCGTGCCGGACGTCTCGGGTCGGGCGATCGCCAACCTCGAGATCGAGAGCCTGAAGCACGCCAACCCGACCTTTCACGGCGACACGGTCTACTCCGAGTCGGAGGTGTTAGACAAGCGGGAGTCGAAGTCGAAGCCCGACCGCGGCGTCGTCAAGGTCCGCACGATCGGCTACAAGCAGGACGGCACGATCGTCTGCGAGTTCGTGCGCAGCGTGCTGGTCCCCAAGCGAGGCCACGGGTTCGACGGTCATCCCGGACGGCCCGAGCCGCAGCGCGAGTCCTGAGCGCTACGGGTCGCCGGGCGCCGAGGCGCACCCCGGCCCGCCCGGGCGCACCTGCCCACTCCCCCGCGGCGGCGGCCGGGCACAAGCGTTATCTTCGGCAGGGAAAGGAGGGCCGCAGAGCGCGTGTATGTGATCATCGTCCTCGCCCTTGTGGGCTTCTGGCTGTACTGCCTGCTCGATGTCATCGCCATCGACACCGGCCTCGTGCGCAACCTGTCCAAACCTCTGTGGGTGGTGATCGTGCTGCTCGTGCCGGTGCTCGGGGGCAGCGCCTGGCTCATGCTCGGCCGGCCGCCGCGCGCCTCGCTCGCTCCGGGCAGCGCTGTGGACCCCGGCAGTCCGCCCTCCCGGCCCACTCCCAGGCAGGGGCCGATCGGGCCGGAGGACTCCGATGCCTTCCTGCGCAAGCTGGACGAACAGCGACGCGACGACCCCAACGACCGCTGAGCGGCACGGTCGACCGGGCCAAGAGGGGCGACCCCCGCGCGGGGGAACGCGGGGGTCACGCAGGCCGTGACCTGGCGGGAACGGTCAGACCCGTCGGGGGCTCTGGTGGGCGGGTTGGGTAGTCGACGGTGGGTTCATGCTGCCGGAGCGGAAGCCTCCCGCGTCGAGGGTCACGAAGCGCCAGCCGAGGCCGCGCAGCTCGGCGTCCAGCTCGGCCGCGAAACCGGCGACCTCGCCGAGCCGGTCGGCTGCCACCTCGACCCGGGCGAGGTCGCCGTGATCGCGCACCCGCAGGTCGGTGTGGCTGCCGAGGCGGGTCCGCAGCCAGGCCTCGGCGCGCTCGATGCGCGACAGGCGCAGCGGCGTCACGGTCAGGCCGTGCGCGATCCGGCTGGCGAGGCACGCCGCGGCTGGCTTGTCCGCCGTCGGCAGCCCTCTGGCGCGTGAGCGCGCGCGCACATCGGCCTTGGAAAAGCCCGCGTCCGCGAGCGGGGTGACCACGCCCCGCTCGGCTGCTGCCTGCTGACCCGGCCGGTGGTCGCCGAGGTCGTCGAGGATCGTGCCGGTGGCGATCACCTCGAGGCCGAGGTCGGCCGCGAGCGGCTCGAGCACGTCGAACAGCGCCGTCTTGCAGTGCAAGCAGCGGTCCGCGTCGTTGCGGCGGTACGCCGCCCGGGCCATCTCGTCCGTGGTCACCTCGACGTGGCGTGCCCCGAGCACGCGGGCGAGCGCTGCTGCCTCGTCGCGTTCCGACCCCGCCAGCGAGGGGCTCACGGCGGTCGCACCCACGGCCCGGTCACCGAGGACCTCTGCCGCGACCGCGAGCAGGTAGGTGGAGTCCACCCCGCCGGAGTAGGCCACGAGCACGGAGCCGTGGGCGTCCAGCGTCTCGACCAGGCGCGCCTCCCGCAGGGCGGCGGGTGAGCCGTCCATCGGGGCTGTTGACATGCCCACGATGCTCACCCTCCGGCGACTGCGGGGATGATCGAGACGGTGGCCCCTTCGGGCACGCGCGTGTCGAGCCCGGAGGCGAAGCGCACGTCCTCCTCGTCGACGAAGATGTTCACGAAGCGGCGGATCTGCCCCTGGTCGTCGAGCAGCCGCTCGCCGATGCCGGGGTAGGCGGCGTCGAGGTTCTTCAGCACCTCGCCGACGGTGGCGCCCTCGACCTCGACGGTCGAGGCGCCCTGCGTCGCGCTGCGCAGCGGGGTGGGGATGCGGACCGTGGCGCTCACGTTCGTCACTCCTCGCTTGCCAGTGCCTGCTCGAACTCGTCGAGCCGGCCTGTGATCGTATAGGTCGGACCGAGCTCGCCCGCAAGTGCCTCGACGGTCTTCAGCCCGTTGCCGGAGATCACCGCGACCGTCCGCTCGCCCCGCTCCACCAGGCCGGCCTGCACCGCGCGCTGCAGGCACGCGACGGTGACACCGCCTGCGGTCTCGGCGAACACGCCCTCGGTGGACGCCAGCAGCCGCATGCCGGCGAGGATCTCGTGGTCGGCGACGTCCTCCATCCAGCCGCCGGTGCGCCGGACCGCGTCGAGCGCGTAGTAGCCGTCCGCGGGGTTGCCGATCGCCAGCGACTTGGCGACCGTGTCCGGTCGCACGGGACGCACGTCGCCGGATCCGTCCTTGAACGCCGCGGCGATCGGCGCGCAGCCCGACGCCTGCGCCCCCGAGATGCGCCATGGCTGCTGGGCCACCAGGCCCGTCTGCACCAGCTCGCTGAAGGCCTTGTCGATCTTCACGAGCATCGCCCCGCTCGCCATGGGGGCCACGACGTGGTCGGGCAGCCGCCAGCCGAGCTGCTCGGCGATCTCGAACCCGATCGTCTTCGAGCCCTCGGCGTAGTACGGGCGGACGTTCACGTTCACGAACGCCCAGCCGTACTCGCCCGCCACCTCGGCGCACAGGCGGTTCACGTCGTCGTACGTGCCCTTGATCGCGACGACCTTCGGACCGTAGACGCCCGAGGCGACGATCTTGGCCTCCTCGAGATCGGCTGGGACGAAGACGTAGGCGTCCATCCCGGCCGCTGCGGCGTGGGCGGCCACGGAGTTGGCGAGGTTGCCTGTCGACGCGCACGCCGCGGTGGTGAACCCGAGCTGGCGCGCCACGCTGAGCGCGACGGAGACGACCCGGTCCTTGAACGAGTACGACGGGTTCATGGTGTCGTTCTTCAGCCACAGGTCGTCGAGGCCGAGGGCTGCCCCGAGCCGCGGCGCGGGCACGAGGGGCGTGAAGCCCGCGCCGAGATCCACGCGCGCGGGTGGGTGGGGACCGGCGAGCACCGGCAGGAAAGGCGCGTAGCGCCACAACGATGCCGGGCCCGCGGCGATCCGCTCCCGGCTCACGGCAGCCGCCAGCGCCTCGTAGTCGTAGGCGACCTCGAGAGGGCCGAAGCAGTGCTCGCACACGTGGACGGCCGCGAGGTCGGTCCCGTGGCCGCACTCGCGGCACCGGAGTCCCTGCAGGTGGCTCATCGTCGTCACGCTCCTCGAACGCGAAAAACGCCCTCCCCGTCGGGAGGGCGCTCGCTTCGAGCAGCCATCTGCCCCCGCTGGGGGCCGGAAGTCGCACCTTTCCCACACGGGGCGGTTGCGGCGGCGTCGTCGGGCCGGATCCCTCGACCGCTCATGATGGCGTTGCATGCGGTTGTCGGGCCCAGACTGACGTCATCGGCTCGCGCGCGCAAGTCCGTGCCTGCGGCGGGCACGGTCCGCCGGTGCGTGTCAGCCGTCGACGGACGAGGACCGGGACCTGCGTCCCACCCGCTCGGGCTCGGGCGGCTCGTGGTCGACGTCCGTCTGGGTCCCCGGCGTTTCGAGCGTGGCCGCGGGGCCGGGCATGGGCGTGGCCGGCACAACCGGGGACGCCGGCGCTGCCCCATCCGCCTGCTCGTGGGCTGCTTCGGCCCAGGGGACCCGCGTCTGCCACACGTGCTGCGCGAGCACCTTCGCGCCCGCCACGAGCGGCACGGCGACGAGCATGCCGAAGATGCCGTAGAGGAACCCGGCGATGAGGATCACCAGCAGCACCGCGAGGGGATGGACGCGCACCGTGCGGCCCATGATGTAGGGGGTCATGAGGTTGCCGTCGATCTGCTGCACGCCGGTCATCACGAGCGCCACGAGCACCGCGAAACCGATGCCCTCCGTCACGAACGCGATGCTGAAGCCGATCAGGCCGGCCACGAACGGGCCGAGCAGCGGCACGAGGTTCGTCACCCCGGCGATGAGCCCCACGAGCAGCCAGTAGCGCAGCCCCACGATGCCCAGCACGATGCTCGT